>RGBY01000086.1 GCA_009919445.1 Planctomycetia bacterium | reverse complement strand
GACCTTCGCAGCCAGATCAGAACCCTGCCATCGCCGCAGCCGCTGCGGCAAGCCAGACGGCCGCTCTCGCAGCGTCTGCCCCGACTGCCTCACCGGGCAGCCTGGCTGATGCTCCCCTGCCGAATACAAGCCAGCCTTCATCTACCACACCAGCTTCATCTGCCGCACCCGTTGGAGATCAGCTTCCCCCGACCTACATCGATGCCGTGGCTGCCATTCCGCCTAAGCCAGCCGCGCCGCCTGCCACTGTTCCAATGGCCCCTCAGGCCTCCCCGCATGACTCAGTCGCCTTCACGGCAGCGTGGGATGATGCCCATAACAAACTGGAAGCGGGACGCTATGCGGAAGCATTGGCCATTCTCTCGGTCTGGTACGACGATGCCTCACTCAGTCCAGAAGAAAACCGACAGCTTGAGACCCTCCTCGGCCAGCTGGCTGGTACGGTCATCTATTCGACACAGGACATGCTGTTACCACCCCACATTGTTGCCCCGGGCGAGACACTGGAGAACATTGCCAGACCACTCGACATTCCCTGGAAACTGTTGTCCAAAATCAACGGCGTCGGCCCTGAGGGCCCCACACCCGGCCAGGCCATCAAGGTCCTCCGTGGGCCATTTGACGCCGTCGTGAGCGTCTCCCGCCGCCGGCTAAGCCTCCAGGTTGGAGGCAGGTACGCCGGCACTTTTGCCGTCGCAATTGGCAACGGATTTTCCGCTCGCACTGGTTCGTCTGTGCAGTTCCTTGAGGTGCAACCTGCCAGCACCATGCCGGCACATGGCACTGTTCCCGTTGCCTATCAACCGGCACAGCGGTCGGCAATCATGCTTAGCGACGGCCTTCGTATCGAAGCGGCAGCCGACCCGGGGTTTGTTGCCAGCACCCCTGCCGATCAGGTGCTGCTCGTCTCGTTGGCAGACTTCGCTGATCTTGCCGACATTCTTGGCCCAGGCTCCCAGCTCCTCGTCCGCCAATAATGCTCCGGCGCAAGGCCGAAGAAACCCCAACTCACATTTTTGTGAAGGTTCCGGCTGTGCCGGTCCGATAAATAAAACGGGTTCTTTGGGGATTGCGGGAACAGCCGCTGATCTCGGTTCGTGCTGCCGGCAGAATCGGCCGGAGAGGAGAGTTGCGTGCGACAAGACAGTCTGACAAGCGGTCGGGGAACCGCCTGGATGACTCCCCTGCTCTTTGCCCTCCCTCTCGTTTGCGGGATTGGCTGCACCATGTGTCCAGCACCGTTTGACTACTCTGGCACCGTACCTGGGGCGGCAGATCAGAATGACTTTCGCGTCAGGAACAATGGCATTCTGCCAATCTGGAGACGACCTCGGCCCTGGCCGCCTGTCGTCTCCAACGAGGCTGACGATCACCCTGAGACACACACGCCGACAGCCGAGCCAACACCGAAGGCCAGTCGCCTGATTGTCGCTGCCGGCAAAAAGCCTCCTCGTGAGGAAGCCGGTTCGATTCTCACCGCGCCCCCTGCTGATTCAGACGTGACGCCTGTCAGCCATGCGGATCCACAGGAAGCCACCAGTTCTGGTGTTACTGTTGCCGGCTTCTTCAAGGATTCCATGCCTTCTCAGGACGACACGCCGAAAGAGTGACTGCTGCTGCGGGACCTTTCTGCAGGTTCTTCAGTCAGCAGCGTCCTCAGCCCGCTGCCCCTGCTGCCTGCACGAGTTCCGGCTCTGGCTGCCAGTTGTCAGGGATGACAGCATTTTTTGGCACCACTACCACCCCATCCCGAATGGTGAATCGGTCGCTCTCGGGCAGTTCTTCGAGGCCTTGATCATTGACGATGCGGGCACGACTGCCGATATGAACGTTTTTGTCGACGATTGCCCCCTCGATGATCGTGCCGTCACCAATTCCAAGTGGCGGCAGATTCGCTGCACGCTCGACATCTTCATGATTGGGGATCTCGTAGTAGTCGTTTCCGAGGATGACTGAGTTGCGGATGACCACATTACGGCCAATTTGACAACGAAGCCCAATGACACTGTTTTCAATGACGGCCCCAGCACCGATCGTGCAGCCATCTGAAATCAGACTGGCACGAATGCTTGCTCCATCCACCCGCGACGGTGGCAGAAACCGAGCCCTGGAATAGATCGGTGCCGCAGGCGCTGCCAATTCAAACGGCGGCGCGGATGAGGCGAGATCAATATTGCACTGGTAGTACGACCGGATCGTACCGATGTCTTCCCAGTAGCCATCAAACGGATGGAGTTGAACTCGCTTGGCCCTGATCGCCGCCGGAAAGACTTCTTTCCCAAAGTCTTGATAGTCGGTCTTCAGCAGAAGATCGAGCAGGCAATCGCGATCGAAGAGATAGATGCCCATGCTGGCCATCAGACTGCGGCCCGCAGCAGGAATACCGGCACGCTCGATCCAGGCCGGGTCGGTTCGCACCAGTTCCAGTTCTTCCCGCGTTTTCGGCTTCTCTAAAAAGCCCTCGACTCGGCCAGTGTCATCAAATCGCATGATGCCAAAGGCAGAGGATGCCTCATCTGTGACTGGGATGCCCGCGATGGTGACATCGGCATTGTTGGCCTCGTGAGTGGCCAGCAGATCGGCATAGTTCATTCGATACAGCTGATCACCTGAAAGGACGAGTACCTGCTTGATGTCTGAATCTTGGAGCAATCGAATGTGCTGCCGAACCGCATCGGCAGTCCCCTGATACCAGGCGGTTGCCTCATTCGTCTGCTGGGCAGCCAGTATTTCAACGTAGCCGCCACTGAAGGGATCGAAGGTGTACGTGCGTCGGATGTGCCGATGGAGGCTGACCGAGTTAAACTGGGTCATCACATAGATCCGCTGTACCCCGCTGTTGATGCAGTTTGAGAGAGGCACGTCGATAATCCGGTATTTCCCGGCAAGAGGAACGGCCGGCTTGGACCGATCACGAGTCAGCGGATAGAGCCGTGTTCCCCGACCACCACCAAGCACCAAAGCCAGCACATTTTTCACACTCATTCCAGCCACTCTCCTCCTGTCGATGCTGGTTGCCTGCAGCATCTCACATCGATATGCATCTGTTCCACGACCGCCACACCCTCATGCTACGTCGCTCCAGCCACTCCTCCAAATCAACTTCTGTCAAAACTTCATGAGCGCGGGCCCAAGCAAGGCCAACCGCGACGGTTGTGCCGGACACTTCGGCTCTTCCGCCTCGACCTGGTGACTGTCGCAGCCCAATCCGTGAAAAGCTGAAAAGAATTAGCCTTTGACGACAAAATTGACCATCCGCCCCGGCACGGCGATCACTTTGATGACCTGCTTTCCGGCAAGCAAGGCGGCAATCTTAGGTTCAGCCGCTGCGGCTGCTTCGATGGTGGCCGCGTCGGCATCAGCCGGCACCACCACCCGGGCGCGGAGTTTGCCCTGAATCTGCACCGGGATTTCGACCGTCTGATCGTAGAGCCAGCATGCTTCCACCTCAGGCCAGGCCGCCAAGGAAACTGGCGCCGCAAATCCCAGCAAAGACCAGAGTTCTTCGGCGAGGTGAGGGGCGAATGCCGCCAGGACCGTAACAAATCCTCCGAGCATCTTGCGGGGACGCTGTTGCTGGGGCGTGGCGAAATTGACGAACTCCATCATTTTGGCAATCGCCGTATTGAAGGACAGGGACTCAATATCAGCCGTTACCTTGGCCAGCATGCGATGGAAGGCCCGCTGCTGCTCATCAGTCGGCTCAGCATCGGTAACCTGTGCCGCCAGGGTGAGGCTGTCTTCGTTTTCATCAACCACGAGCCGCCAGCAGCGGTCGAGAAAAGTTCTTACCCCGCCCACGCCAGCGGTGCTCCAAGGCTTGGTTGCCTCCAGAGGCCCCATGAACATCTCATAGAGCCGCAACGCATCGGCACCGAACTCACGGACAATCTGATCGGGATTGACCACGTTGCCGCGACTTTTCGACATCTTATAGGCCCGACTTTCAACTCGAACCTGCGGCGCGTCACGGAGCACAAAGTGTTCGCCCTGCTTTTCAACCTGATCAGGGGCGATCTTCATGGCGGCGTCCGCCGCTCCCTGTTCTCCAGCCGACACCCACCCACCGGTGGCTGCTCGGTACCCGGTAAACTCCATTTCCCCAAGGATCATGCCCTGATTGACCAAGCGACCACCACCCACATAGAGATCAACAGGCATCCAGGCCTGCTCGATTGCTGGATCAATGAACCGTTCGTCATTGGTCGGGTCGAGAAACCGCAGGTAATACCAGCACGACCCGGCCCACTGTGGCATGGTGTTGGTCTCACGGCGGTACCGTTTGCCATCACGTTCAACAAACAGCCAGTCATCACCAGCCCGAGAAAGAGGCGGGTCGGGGGTTTGGCCCGGCCGAAAATCGGTAAGTTCGGGTAATGGAACTGGCAGATCGGCAGGCTCAAGAGGCCGAATGACACCAGTCGGTTCTCCTGCGTCATCGAGTTCATGAAGGATGGGGAAGGGCTCTCCCCAAAACCGCTGCCGACTGAACAGCCAGTCTCGAAGTTTGTAGTTCACCGCCGGACGACCAAGGCCTGCTGCCTCCAGATCGGCACCAACTTGTGGAATGAATTCCTCAGTGGTCAGCCCTGTGTAGGGCCCTGAGGCAACAGCCCGTCCCCGACCAGAGAAGAGGGCAGTCGACTCACCGACAAGTGGCTCAACGACTGTGATGATCTCCAGACCGAACGTGTTGGCAAATTCGTAGTCACGATCATCGTGAGCCGGCACGGACATGATCGCCCCGGTGCCATAGGAGGCGAGCACATAGTCCGCCACCCAGATTGGCACTGGCTGGCCGGTCAGGGGATGGATGCAGTGTGATCCGGTGAAAACACCTGTTTTTTCATGGGCCAAATCGGTCCGGTCGAGGTCGCTCTTGTGGCTGGCTGCCTCACAGTACGCCTCCACAGCCGCAGCCGAATCGGCAGTCGTCAATCGGACTCGTAGCGGATGCTCTGGAGCAATCACCATGCAGGTGACCCCATAGAGCGTATCGGGCCGAGTTGTGTAGATCCTCAGCACATCCCCCGGCGGTTCTTCGGGATAGCCTCCTGCAGCCCGGTTCTGCTTCCATTGACCGTAGGCCTCGGCAACGGCCGCTTCTGTTGCTCCCGCTGCAGGCAGGAAGAAGTCAACTTCAGCTCCCGTGCTCCGACCGATCCAGTCTCGCTGCAACTTCTTGATACTGTCAGGCCAGTCGAGGCTATCAAGTTCCTGTTCCAGACGATCAGCGTAGGACGTGATTCGTAGCATCCATTGCCGCAACGGAAGGCGGACAACCGGGTGCCCCCCCCGCTCGCTGACGCCACCGATCACCTCTTCGTTGGCCAGCACTGTCCCCAAGGCAGGACACCAGTTCACAGGAGCTTCAGACTGATAGGCAAGCCGACGACTATCCCGGTATGCGGCAACGGCGGCTTCGCCAGCGTCTTTCACCACGTCTGGAATCGGCAGTTCGGCAATTGGCCTCCCCCGCTGCTGCTCACGATCAAACCAGGTGTCGTAGAGCACCAGAAAAATCCACTGGGTCCAGCGGACGTAGCTGGGGTCGGTGGTGGCGATCTCACGGCTCCAGTCGTAACTAAAGCCCAACATCTGCAACTGCCGCCGGAAGGTGGCGATGTTTCGCTCCGTGCTTTCCCGCGGTGGCGTCCCTGTCCGAATCGCATGCTCTTCTGCCGGCAGCCCAAAGGCATCAAAGCCCATCGGATGGATCACGCTGGTTCCCCGCATCCGCTCAAACCGGCTCACAATATCGGTGGCGGTGTAGCCTTCCGGATGGCCGACATGCAGCCCGTCACCACTCGGATAGGGAAACATGTCGAGAATGTAGGCCTTCCGGCCAGCAGGCAAACGCGGCGAACGGAACGTGTCATGCTCCGCCCACCAGGCTTGCCACTTCGGTTCAATCAGTGCGGGATCGTATTTTGGCATTGGTTCGATCAGAGGGCCCGGAGACAGTTCTGGCTGGTCAGTCAGCAAACCGCTGATTCTAATGGGGGCTGAGGCTCCGACAACGCACAGCAGCATGCTGCGGGAGAGGCGGGCATTCGCCCCATTGGCCTCTGACAGTCCCCAAGGAAAGTTTTGACCGTGGAATCCACTCTGTCACATTCTTCCGCCGCTTTGGCCTCTGATGAGCCTGCTATCCTGCATCGGCGGCTACTCCGTGGACTGCGGGACGCCGGCGGGCGGCTCAAAATGGCTGATTCCCTCGGCACTCGGCTGTCGGGGCGGCAATTGCTGACGCGAATCCTCGCGGCTCGGCTGGTGCTTCAGCGGGTCCTTCGTCCTGACGAACGCCGAGTCGGTGTCCTGCTGCCACCAACGGCGGGCGGCGCCATCGTCAACGCTGCCCTGGCCCTCATGGGCCGAGTGGCAGTGAACCTGAACTACACCGCATCCCAGTCGATTCTCGATATCTGCATGGAGCGAGCGGGGCTCGACCATGTCATCTCAAGCCCCGCCTTCCTGTCGCGGGTCAGCCTCGACGTCGTCAGCCGCATGCTTGACGCTGCCAGTCTGCGGCAGCAACTCAGCCTGGGACAGAAAATTCGGGCCTGGACTGAGGCCAACCTTTTGCCGCTTTCACAACTGGAACGGCAACTGGGGCTCAATCGCATCAGTCCGAATGATGCCCTGACGATCATTTTCACCTCTGGCTCAACCGGTGACCCCAAGGGCGTTGTTCTGTCAGTCGAAAACGTCGGCAGCAACGTGCGGGCGATTACCGACCTGCTCCACCTCTCTCCCGCCGACACCGCCTTGGGGGTCCTGCCTTTTTTTCATTCTTACGGCTACACAACCGCACTCTGGGTGCCGCTCACCCTTGAACCGGCTGTCGTCTATCACACCAATCCACTCGATGCAAAAGTCGTTGGTCGTCTGGCCCGGGAGTTTCACGCGACCGTCTTGATGGCCACGCCGACATTCCTGCGAACCTACATCCGCCGGACCGACCCGGACGACTTTTCCAGCCTCGAGGTTGTCTTTGGGGCGGCTGAAAAACTGACTGCTGAAGTGACTGACGCCTTTGAGAAAAAATTTGGCGTCCGCCCCCGGGAGGCCTACGGCGCCACCGAACTCTCACCACTGGTAGCAGCCAATGTCCCACCATCACGACATGTTCCCGGTCGACCGGCCGATGCCCGCGAGGGAACTGTGGGCAAGCCGATTCTTGGCTGTCGGGCCCGGGTAACCGACCGGGAAGGGAACGAGGAACTCCCCCTTGGCAAGGAAGGCCTGCTCTGGATCCGCGGCCCCAATGTGATGCAGGGCTACCTCGATCGCCCAGATCTTACTGCCGAGGTCATAAAAGATGGCTGGTACTGCACCGGTGATATTGCTCGCCTCGACAGCGACGGGTTTATCACCATCACCGGACGACAGAGCCGGTTTTCCAAGATCGGCGGGGAAATGGTGCCTCACATGCTGGTCGAGGCAGCGGTCAATGATGCGTTGGGGGCAGCCGATGGTGAATTAGTGGCAGTCGTGACCGCCGTACCGCATCCGACAAAGGGTGAACGACTGGTGGTTTTGCATGTGCAGGAGATCCCCGATATTTCGTTCGTCTGTCGCCAGCTGGCCGACCGCGGGCTTCCCAACTTGTGGATTCCTGCAGTGGATAGTTTTTCAATGATTGATCAGCTCCCCCTGCTGGGATCAGGAAAACTCGACCTTCGTCAGCTGAACGAAATCGCCAGGGAGCGTTTCGGTGCCAGCTGATCAGCCTCCCAACAACCTCCTCTCGGCCACCCTGCCCGAAGCCGACGTGAACCTGCAACTGGGCCGGGCTGATGACCTGCGGGCCGAGGTTTTTCTCACGATCGTCCTGCCGATGGCCATCCCTGCGGGGACGAGGCTCTCATTGGCTGCCACGCTCACCGGACCAGAGTCGACCCGGGCAACAACTCTTCCCGTACGGCTCCCGATCAGAACGGTCTCCAAGCAGACGGCTGATGGCACGCCCCAAGTCACTGGCACGGTCATCCTGACTGAGCCAGCCTACTGGACGCCGGAGGTCCCGATGCTCTACCGGATCCGAGGGGAACTAATCGCTGAAGATGGAGCCATTGCTCGTCTTAATACAACCGTTGGCCTGCGACGCTTTGGCGTTCGTGGCCATTCCCTCTGGCTCGAAGGGCGTCGGTGGGTGCTTCGCGGCTGCGACAGCAGCGGGTTGGCGGCGATGCCGCAGCGTGAGCAGGAACCTGCCGGCCACCGCGGAATGGCCCAGGTCATCAGCCTGGGACCTGACGGTTTGGCCACTGCGTCTTCGACAGCTCCTTCATGGCAGCAGTTTCTCGAAGAAGCCGACCGGCATGGCCAGCCTCTGCTGATCTGCCTCGACCCGGCGACCCCGGTGACGCTCGTCCGGTCGACGATCCTGGCGCTGACTCGCCACCCAGCAGTGGTCATGGTGGTCCTGCCGGTGGAACTGCTAACTGCGGCTGCCTCCTGCAAGCCACCCGCCGGCACGCTGTTACTGGCGGCACAGGTTACTGGCTCTCAGCCACCCACTGCACCCAGCCCAGGAATTGACGTCCACCTCGTCAGGCTTCCCCCCGAGGGCGTCCCGGCTGAAGAGTGGAGACGGCCACTCGGCCCACCAGCCATTGCCTGGAGTGTCAGCAGCCACGTCGACAGGCCGGCCTGCGATCAGTTTCAGGCACGCCTCGCCACCTGGCGGATGACCGGCGACGGCCCACCTCACGATTGGGACTGGGCCGGGTTTCTGGTCGGCGGAGTATCCCGGGAATGAACGACGGGGTCGATCGACTGAAGGGTGATATGATCTGAGGCTATGTCCGGCATCAATTCCTCATCCCAGTTCGCATCACAGTCCTCATCCCAGAACCGCTTCTGTCGTCAGGTTCGCTATCAACCGCTAGGCCCAGCAGGCCAGGAAAAACTAGCCGACTCGCATGTGGCGATTGTTGGCTGTGGGGCACTTGGCAGCGTCACGGCCACGGCGCTTGCCCGGGCTGGGGTTGGCAGGCTGACCATTATTGACAGGGATGTCCCCGAATGGAGCAACCTGCCTCGGCAACTCTTATTTACCGAAGCTGATGTGAGGGCCGGCATTCCCAAAGCCGAGGTGGCGGCCCGCCGGCTCCGAGAAATTGATAGCCAACTGGAAATCATGCCACGGGTCGCTGATCTCACTGCCCGCAACGCCCTCGACCTTCTGGCTGGAGCGACGCTTCTCATTGATGGCACCGATAACTTTGAAACACGCTTCTTGATCAACGATTTTTCTTGCCGAGAAAATATCCCCTGGGTCTACGGTGGAGTCATCGGTGCTGAGGGACGAGTAATGGCCGTCGTTCCCGGACGCACCGCCTGCCTCCGCTGCCTGACCCCAGAACCACCGCCGCCGGGAAGCCTCCCCACCTGCGATACCGCTGGCGTCATCGGTCCTGCCGTCATGGTGGTCGGCGGGGTTCAGGCAGCAGAGGCCATCAAACTCCTTGTCGCGACTGATGCGCAGCCAAGAAGCCACCTGCTGGTCTGTGACCTTTGGGAATCAATCTGGCG
>RGBY01000085.1 GCA_009919445.1 Planctomycetia bacterium | reverse complement strand
CGATTGAATGCCGCTGATCGACAGAAGCTTGAAACGGTCCTCACCCGGCTGCGACCTCTGTTTCTGAGTCTTACTGTTGAACTAGATCTTCATGAGCAGATTGATCGGGAGCGGATTGCTGCGACCTATGCCAGTGGTGGACTGGCAGAACGGCTGCTCAGCCGCCTGGTCGATGACAAGAACCATCCCGATGCCGTGACGCTGGCCCACGATCTCATTCAGGAGGTCACCGGTCGATGAGGCTCACCTCCGCCAGACTGCACCCCTTCGGCCGCTTCCAGGATGCCTCTTGGGACCTTTCGGCTCCGGTCGCGGTGGTTGCCGGTCCCAACGAAACCGGCAAATCGACCTTACGACAGGCGATCATGCACGCCCTGTTCACCCCCAGCAACCTGACCCCGGCTCGGCTTCGTGACACCCTGGCTCGCTGGTTTCCCCTGCCTGGCGGCGACCATGCCACCGTCACCCTGACCTTTTTGCATGCTGGCACCAGCTACACCCTCACCAAACGCTGGGGAGCAGCCGCAGCAGTCAGCCTGACCGCTGCCTCAGGAACCACCCAGGCCGATCCACAAGGAGTGGCGACCCTTTTGGCCGACATGCTCGGGCATAACGAAGCCACCTTCCGGCATGTGCTGTGCACCGGCCATGACGAACTGGAGCGGACGCTGCATTCGCTGGAGACTCATACCGGTGAACTCCGGGATATCCGCAGCCTCGCTCAGGCTGCCACAGGTGGTGCCGGTGATGTTGATCAGCAGCAACTGGAATTGGCGCTCGCAGAAAAACTCAAGCGATTCTTCAATCGCTGGGATGAGACCCGTCAGCGGCCCGATCGGCAAAACGGACAAGAAAAAGGCATCGGGAACGAATGGAAGCAGGGCGTCGGTGAAATCCTGGCAGCCTGGTACAGCTGGCAGCGGCTGGTTGATCAGCAGCAGCAGATCCTCTCGCGTGAACAAGAGATTGACCGGGTCACGGCCGAGTTGGCTACCCTTGCCAAGCAGACTCAGCAAGACGAAGCACTACTCAGCGGCTTTGGGGAGCGTCGTCGACAGCTGGCGGAACGCAAAACCCTGGAGGAACGCTCCCTCCGGCTGCAGGCCGACGTCGCCGGACTACAGAAAGCCTTTGCCGCCTGGCCGCTTGCCGAGGCTGCTGTTTCTGCTTGGCAAACCCGCCGCTCACAGCTGGTCGAAACTGGCGAAAAACTCCGTGCTGAACTGTCCGCTGCCCGCCACCATGCCCAGGTCGCGGGGCTCCGTGCCAGCCACGATGCGATCTTGAAGGCCAAAGCCGATTGTGATGCCGCAGCACTCGCAGCTGCCAACCAGGCCCACCCTGCACCAGAGATCCTCGAGAAACTCGAGCGGCTGGATGGCCTTGTCTCACAAACTGAAACCCAGCTTGCCGCCCGGGAACTGAACTGGCAGATCGAGCCAACTGCAGCAGCCACGGTGGAACTCACCCGGGGTCCCGAACCAGCCGAAACGCTCAGCCTTTCCAGCCAGCCGCTCCGTGGCACAGCAGCTGGTCGATTCCAGTTCAAGACGGCAGGCTTGACCCTCATTGTCGACAGCGGTGGCGCGGATATGACCACGCTTTTGGCTGACCTGGCAAACGCCCGCCACGAGCTGGCCGACGTCCTCGCTGCCTGTGACGTTCCCACGGTTGCCGTGGCCCGCGAGCAGGCCGCTCGTCACGCCGCCTTGGCACAAGAGGCCGCCACGAAAGCCCAAACCCTGAAGGCCTTGCTGCAAGGACGTTCTCTGGCGGACTGGGATGCCGACCTGGCAGCTGCTGCTTCGTTACCACAAACCCGAGACATTCCCACCCTTGAGGCAGAGCTAGAAAGTACCCGGACAGCCCTGGTTCAGGGAGACCACGAGGCAACGACGCACGACAACAATCTTGCTCAATGGCGGCAGGCCCACACAAATCTGGAATCGCTCGGGGTCACGATGCTGACTGTTCAGCAGCAGTTGCGTGAGGCCGAGGCTGCATTGGCTGCCCTGCCATCAGTTCCCGAAGGCTTCGCCACCGCCGAGGCATTCATTGCTGCCCTCGATGCCGCCCAGGCCCGCCTCAACGCCAGTCGCGAGCCCCGTGCCGCTCTGGAATCAGAGCGTGGTGGGCTGGAGGCGAGTCTGGGTGATCTGCGGAGCGAGGATGTAGGTGACCAGGCCGAGACAGCCAAACGCCACTTCGAGCGGGTTCATGAAGTCGGCTGCTGCTATCAACGGATTGCAGAGGTACTCACCGCAGTGGCCGCGCCGGCTGATGCCGCTCTCGGGTTTACTGGCACGCTGCCAGATGCGGTCACCCGTGGCCCGATCACCATCACGCCCGAACAGCTCTCGCAGGCCGCCGGGGGTGCACTGGCTTTGGCCACCCGACTTGCTTTGGCCGAAACCTATCTGCAGGTGAGCGATGGCTTTATCCTGCTTGATGATCCGCTGGTTCACTTCGATGCCGATCGGCTAGCCGAGGCCGTTGACTTACTCAAAACATTTGCCCAGCGACATCAGGTCATTTTTTTCACCTGCCATGATCAACAGGCCACCCTGCTTGAGCAGGTGGCCAGCTAACCAGACCAGGCCAGCCACTCAGCTGCTGCCGCCAGACAGAGCGAAGCCGTCAGCTCATTCGTGCGGTAAGCCCAGTGGCCCGCCTGATTGGCCGGCTCACCGCTGCCTCAATGACCGCCCGGCTGCCAACAACAGTCACCCGGCTCTTGGCCCGCGTCACCCCGGTATAGAGCAGTTCACGGGTCACAATCCGACTGGGTCGCTCCGGTAACACAACCACAGCGTGGTCGTATTCTGATCCCTGGCTTTTGTGGATGGTCAGGGCATGCACGGTTGCCACATCCTCCAGCCGTGAAATCGGAACCCGCACCGTCTGCCCCGGCTGGCCAAAGACTGCCTCCAGCCGCGAAGAGCCGCCCGCCACTGGCACGGTCACACCGACATCACCATTGAAAAGCGCCAGCGACCGGTTGTTGCGAGTGACCATTACCGGCCGCCCGGCATACCACGGTTTTGCAGGAGGAATCCCCAGCCGACTCTCAATACGAGCATTCCAGCCCGCGACCCCGAACGATCCCTCACGATGGCCGCAGAGCACCTGCAGTTTGGCCTGTGTCCTGAGCACATCATCTGGATGACCCCCTGCTGCCGCCTGACAGAGCCGCTCGGCATGGGCGACGACCGTGCTAGTGAGCTCATTGAATGCCGAACTGCTGCCAGGCTCAACCCAGGTCACATCGGCTGGCTGACTCTCCAGCACGGCGATCGTTGCTTCCGGATCGCCCTGCCGGATGGCCTGGGCCAACGCCACAATTCCGGGTGCATGCTGAGCCCGATGGTTTGTGGTCAGCTCTTCAATTCGCCCATGGAGCGGATGGCTGGCAAAGGCCTCGGCCCGAAAGGCAGCGATGTCACCCAACACGGTACCAGCGGCAACACTGGCCAACTGATCGGGATCACCCACCAGTAGAATTTCGGCATCAGGGGCCAAGGCAACCAGCAGATGATGCATGAGCGAACTGGAGAGCATGGAGGCCTCGTCAACAATCACCAGATCATGCGGCAGTCGATTCCCGGCATGAAAGGCGAAGGGCTGCTTGGCAGCTGGGTTGTAGCCAAGCAGTTTGTGCACGGTGCGGGCTGGTTCAGCCGTCACGGCAGCCACCACCTCTGGAGCCGCGCCTGCTTCGGCACAGCGGGCCCGTAGCACATCTGTCATGCGCGAGGCTGCCTTGCCTGTTGGGGCCGCCAGTGCCAGTCGCGGTGGTCGCTGGCCAGCTGGCAACTGGGCCATCCGATCAACGAGGTCGCGGGCCACCTTTGTTGTCTTGCCAGTCCCCGGACCACCCAAGAGGATCTGGACACGGCGGCAGCCATCCTGCATGACCGCACTGGCAATCGCCTCTTCCTCAGCCAGGGAACGGCCCAGATAAAGTCGGTGACCATCCAGAATGAATGGCCGCCGTTGCCCGGGCTGCCCAACCAGGGCTGGGATGGCCTGAAGGGCAGCCAGCCATGGCGTTGCCGACAACGGCCAGTCGAGCGCCACGTCTGTTGCTGGGTCAAGCCCTGCGGCCCAGTCACCGATGCGGTCGAAGTCAACGCAGGTATGGCCATCCCGCACGGTCCGTACCGCCAGACAGAGCCCAAGCCAGGCGAGGAGATCGGGCTCAGGACTACCCTCGCGGGCAGCCATGCCCACGAGCACCGTCGCTGCTGCCAGGTCATCTCGACCGATAACGCCAAGGCGTCGGTAGTCCTGCAAGATGGCAGGGGGTGTCATGATGAAGCCTCCCCAGGGTGCCGATCGGCTAACAGATCGCTCAGGGCCTGCCACAAGCCTCGCGGGGGCTGCCAGACAAAGACACCACATCGATGGCCGTGGGCATCAGCCGGTGTATCCGGCCCCTTCATGCCGCGAATGAAGGCATAGATCACCCCCACCAGACAGTCATCGGGATCCACCGCCGGCAACCGCCACCTGAGCCAGCGGGCCACTGCCGTTCCATAGAGCAGTGCCTGCAAAGGATAGTGATGCTCTGCCATGGCCGCCGCCATTTGCCGCGGGGCATAGGCCTGAAGCGGGTCAGTTGCATTCTGGGCATGAAGCCGGTTGCTCTTGTAGTCGCAGATCGCAAGCCGGGGCTGGTTGGGGCTGCTCTCAGGCAGCCCCAACACTGCATCAATCGAGCCGGTGAGGAAGCCACCGACGGGCAAATCAAAAGCAGGACCGGCAAGTGTCTCGGCATAGCTGGCAAGCGGATCATCTGCGTCGAGTCGCTCAGCCAGCACGCGGCCAATCGAGCGGGCCTTCAGGCCGGCAGTCAGGTCCGCCAGCCCCATCTCGAAGCCCAGTTCCGGCAGCCGGCGCGCAGGTGGAATGGCACTCAGCGTCAGCCCACCAAATGGCCCGCCCAGCGGCGTTTGCAACGTCTCACAGACCATCGCAACGAGCTGGTCCTGAGCATGCCGCAGCCGACTGGTCGCCGCCCGCTGTTGCACGACTCGGCGAACTTCTTCTTCCAGTGGCAGGCATGTCGGATCGACCCACTCAAACACCTCGTGCACAACCCGCCCCACCGCCACGCCGGCAGGCAGGTCAATGACTTCGTGCCCGGTCGTATCCAGTTCTACTTGAACGCCTGAGTGACTGACAGCCGTCTGCACTGGTTCGTCATACCCACCCCCCACTGGCGAAAAGGGATCGTCGCGGCCACGGATGGCGACCAGGCCGCTGAAGGACATCCGCCGCTGGGTCCGCTGAACTGTCGGCAGTGGAGCGAGCGACAGACTCTCAGCAACTGGTACCGGCTGCGTCCAACGATGGCATTGCCGGGGCAGACGCGTGGCATCAAGGAGGCAATCAGGCAGCGTGAGTGTCTCCTCAAGCAGGCTCGGCGAACTGCCTCGGGCGACCAGGACACCCAAATAGTGTTTGGCACGTGTGGCCGCTACATAGAGCAGCCGCTTTGTTTCTTCATCGGAAGCCGCCTGCTGCCGCTGCTGTGCCACGGCTGATGGCTTGTCGATGGCATGCCCAAGATCGACCAGCCGCCGGCCATCGTCTGCATAAAAGACCGCCGGTCGTGCTCTTCCTCCACCTTTGATTTGACTGGCCCGCTTCCAGAGATCGGCCACCACTACACATGGAAACTGCAGGCCTTTGGCGGCGTGCATGGTCAGGATTGTCACGGCATCAGCGTCACTCTCCACCCGCCGGCTCACAAGTTCATGCAAGGCGTTCTTGCTTTCCAGCCGCTTAAAAATCTCGAGGACTTGCTGGGGCGTACAGCCCCGCCGGGGCCCAGTGGCATCCATCACCTCCATGACATGCAGAAAGTCTGTTACCTGCCGCTCCCCAGATCGCCCGGCAACAATGCGGGCCATCATCGCCTCGTTTGATTCGATGGCGACACCGAGTGCCGCGATTCCCTGCTTCTGGAGAATCACCGTTAGCTGCATGAGCTGCTCTTGCACCGTATGCAAGAAGGCTTCTTCGAGCAGTCCGGCCTCGGCCAGGGGATAGCCAAAAAACCGGGTGGCCGCCGCCCGCCGAACATGGCCGGTGCTGGACGGCCGCTCCATCGCCTCCAGCAACAGCCGGATGTCGAGTGCCATGTCGCTGGCCATCACACTCATGGTGCCACCACTCACAGCCGGCACGCCAGCCCGCGTCAGCTGCTGTTCAACCTGCTGGCCTACTCGGCTCGTCCGCACGAGCACGCAGATATCACGTGGTTCCACGGGCCGCGATTGGGTTGCCCCCGATGGCATGATCTGCCCCTGGTCAAGCAATCGAAAGACTGCCCCGACTGTTGGCTGGATGAGACTCTGCTGACTGCTGACCTCACCAAGATCGATGAACTCGACCTCATCATCGAGCCCCTGCAGGCAGGAAGCCTGGCGATTGGCCGGGGCCGAAACCTCGTGATAGCAAATTCCCTGTCCAAAAGCTGCACCGCTGAAGGCAGCGTTAAGCCGATCGAGCACTGGCTGATCAGACCGTCGGTTGACGGTGAGCGTGCGATGATGCTCTGCCTTGGATGCAAAATCGACGTAGGCTCGGACGTCTGCGCCACGAAACCCGTAGATGGCTTGTTTGGGGTCACCGACACTCACCAGCGGCCGACCATCATGGCCCGGAAAGAGCCGGTTGAAGAAACTCCATTGGAGACGATCGGTGTCTTGGGCCTCATCAATGATTGCCAGACGAAAGCGACGCGTGAGGGTCTGCTTCAGGGCCGACTGCTCAGCGTCGGCCAGCAGTTCATGGGCCCGTCTGAGTAAATCATTGGGATCCGGAGCAGCCGCCAGGGCAGCCTGCACCCGCGTTACACAGCTGGCCAAGAGCGGCTGGAGTGCATCCAACTGGGCTAGCTCTTCAGCCTCAAGGCCAGCTGGGTCATGCCAGAGCTCAAGAAAGGGATCACTCAGAATGACCGTCACCAGGTCGATGAGTCGCTGTTCATCCCAGTGCGTGCCATCCGCGGCAGCCGCTACCACGGCATCGTTCACCACTTCGGCGACGATTCGCTCCGTTTCTTCGATCTCAGCCATGCCTGTGGCATCAACACCTGCAGCTCGCAGGACCCTGCTGCAGACACCATGGATGGTTGAAATGGTCGCCATGTCAAACTCGACCAGCGCTCGCTCCAGCCGATGGATGCGGGCCAGTCGTTCTGCCTCATCTCCAGCGGCGAGCAGCCTGCCCACTGCGTCGCTGGCATCAACCGAGCCGCTCCTTAGGGCAGCTGCTGTTTCAGCCAGCCGACGGCGGACCCGATGCCGCAATTCTGCGGCCGCGTTGCGGGTGAAGGTCGTGATCAGAATCTGGCCAATCCGCAGCTCTTCCTGCAGGCCAATTTCCCGGGTCACGACCGCTGCCACCGAATAGGTTTTGCCCGTCCCGGCACTCGCCTCAACCACGAGTCCGTCATCAATTCGATCGCAGGCCAGATCAAGGTTCATCGCGGCTGGTAGATGTATTTGCGGGGAACAAAATGGGTGAGGCGGACGAATGGATCAAAAAACGCTGCCGCGGCGGCGGTGTCGCCAAAGACAGCATCGAACTCAGGCTGCAGGCCATGTACCACCGCCTCAAGACTTCTGGCATTGCCGTCATAGCCGACGAAAGTAGCGAAGGCCCGCCGGGCTCCATCGATGTCGGTGAGGAGCGTTTCAGCTGTCTTGCCAAAACAGCCAAAGGGCTGTGCGGCTGCCAGCTGATAAAGCCGGGCAAGTTCGGTCAGCAGTCGCCGGGCCTCTCCCTTGTCAATTCCTGCATCGAGCGTGACGGTTCGCTGCTGTACCGCCTTCCGAGGATTTCCCTTGCCGTCGACCGCACCCGGTGACCACTTCTCGTGCTGACTGAGCACCACCGCCCGCTCGACGGGTAAGCCTGCCGCCACAGCCATCAACAACTGAGTGGCCGCCAGATATTTCGGCTGATTGAACTGGGACGACGTCATCGCCTCCGGTCGGAGCAAAAGCAGCGTCTTTTCATCACTTGTCGAACGTTCAATGCCACCTGCCAGTTGCACCTCGCCGAGATCAAGACGCACCATTTCTGTTTCACGCTGCTGGAGAGACAGACCCTCCTCACTCGCCTGCTCAATCACTGCTGCAGCAAACCCTGTAATTTCGGCAACGGCTGTTTCCCCGAACCCCCAGATCGGCACCTCACCATCAGCCTGGACTGCTTCCGCCCATTCCGCCGCCAAAGCTGGCGGTGGGTTGGCGGCCAATCGCTGCCTCAGAAAATCGTCCCGCAGTTCACGCTGCTCACGCTTGGACAATTCCAGAGGGATCGTAGCGGGGGTGACGCCGGCGTTATCCCACCACGGATTGATGGCCAAGGTCTCTCGCACATAGGGCCAGAGTGGATCAGCCATGAAGGCAGCCAACGGCTTCAATTCAATCAGGGAGCGTGGTGGTGGCGCGATACCCGCTGCCGTGTCGTTGGCTGGCTTGGCCCCCAGTGCCGCGGCGGTATGGCAGGCGGCACGATCATGGCTCCAGGGAGTCTGCGGCCGCACCACATCGGAGACAAAGTTCTGCCGACTGCATGCATGCCGGGGGTGAAAGACCTCAATCCCACTAAATTCCTCGCCCATCCGCTCGACAGAGGGTACGCCATGTCGTCCCACAAACTCGACGAACTCAGCCAGCGGTGTCACCAGAGGAAGGGTTGCATTCGTCGCCACGCTCATGCCGGTGCAGGTAATGATCAGCTGGTCTTCTGCTGCCAGCAGGCAGTCGAGGAGGCTTCGGCGGATATCGACCCGTTGATCCATATCACCGAGCAGTCGCTGTCGCTCCACCAAGTCATCGCTGTCGCCATCACGCGGGGCCACTGCCTCTTCATCGAAACCAGCCACACAGATCACGCGGAAAGGCACACCCCGCAGCGGAATCATCGACGTGGCAGTGATGGCGCCCGTCCGCAGTGGCTGCCGGCCGACAGCGGCAGCCAGACTTCCAGACAAAATGGTCTTCACGTCATGAAAGGGAACTGGAACATCAGTGGCCGGCTGGCGGAGGGCATCCAGTTCGCGAAGTGCCGCCTCTAGTTCGTCAGACTCATCGCCGGCGAGCCGCAACAGGGTCAATTCAAGACGGTCGCACCAGTCGGCTACTGGCCGATCTTCTGCCACCGCTCGATCGAGTTCGTCCACGATCCCGACGATCGAAACGAGTGGTGCCAGTGCCTCGATATCGGCAGTATCGACGCCTGTCAGTGGCACCACGCCGCCAAGAACCGGTTCTGGAAAGCCATCGGGAACAGCTGCGCCAAGCAGCATTCGCTCCAGCCCCAGCCACCAGGTATGGGCCGTGAGATCGGGCTGATTGAGCCCGTCGCGTCCGCGGCGGGGTCCGTCGAGTCCCCAACGGATCCGGGTCCGCTCGATGCACCGCCGCCAGACCTCTCCAGCATCGTCGTCGCAGCCAAAGTGTGCCTGCACCAGTGGATGCGTGGCAACCGCCAGCATGTCTTCAACCCCGCAGCGAGATCCACTGACAGCCAAGATC
>RGBY01000084.1 GCA_009919445.1 Planctomycetia bacterium | reverse complement strand
GCTGAGCAGCACTTCACCACGTGCCTGATCGATGATGTCGATGGCCAGCAATTCATTCCGGTACTGACCCGTTTGAATCCTGCACCAGACCAGAAGGCGGTCGCCGGTTAACAGATCGTCGAGGGTCACGCTCCTCACGGCATCCGCAGGAATCTCAACCTGGTTCATGCGGGGGGGCTCAGGCAATGCCGAACGATCTCCGGCTTGCTCGCCGGTCTGGTCGTCCCAAGATCGATCTGCGGCAATCGAGGGCAATCCCGTGAACTGGCCGCACCAGCCGCTGAGTGTGGCAGTCAGTTCCGTGGCATCTGTCACCGCAGCGGTTCCGCCACGAATAACCGAAGAAATGTCGCCAGTAGCGAAAAAACCGGCAAGAACGATCAATACCACGCACATTCGAGCCATCACCCCGAGGGTCCTGCCTTTCCAAAAAGGGCTGTTTTTCCCAATGAAATTTGCATCGATGAAAAATCGAGGGTACTTCCGAAAGAACTATGCCATGCGTTTCGCACTCGTGATTCCGCTTGGCGTAGCTCCCCTGATATGGGTTCGGTTTTTCGGCTGGCCTCCAACCCGGTCGATCGGCAGAATCCCGCCCCTCACGAGGCCACGACGCGGTGTTGGGAAAGAAAATGGACAGGACAGCACAGGTTTCACCCTTGGGGATCGCGGCAATTGCCGTGCATCAGCCCTCTTGGGAACTGCAAAATGACTGGTTTGGCGAGGCAATGCCCCGCAAGTTCAGCCGTCACACAGGCATCGAATCACGGGGAATCTCCCTGGACGACGAGGTGACGATGGGGATTCGAGCCGTCCGCCAACTTCAGGCCGAGACCGGCTGCGATCTGTCCCAATGCCGCGGCATCATGTTCGCCTCACCATCATTTCTGCCCCCCTCGATTGCCCACCGGTTTCTCACTCCAGAGCAGTCTCAACAGGAACGGACCCAGTTGGCAGCCAGGCTCCTGGCTGATCGGCTTCATGCACCACACAGCCGCGTGGCTGGCATTAACTGGTTTTGCTGCGGCTACAGCCGGGCCTTGTCGCTCGTCAGTAGACGGTGGGCACCGCGGTTGCAGCTGAAGCGAGACGAGTTTGTTCTCGTTGTTGTGGCCAGCCGGATCAGCCGCATCACTGACTACGGCAACACACAGACAGCCGGCCTATTCGGAGACATGGCAACGGCAACACTGTTGGCACCACTTGAGAGCCGGCGGCATCCTGCTCACTTTGAACTGGTTCATGCAGATGCCAGTCGCGAAACGATTGACCAGCCTGCCTTTGACTTTCAACAACGCGACCAGGTGCCAGTCCCCACACCCGATGGAGGCGTGACTCACGCCCACGACCATATCGTCTACACCCTCGACGGCATGGCCATCGCCGAAACGGCTCCCCGCCAGATGTCGGCGGCTGTGGCTGCCGCCCTCGACGCGGCACGACTCCAAGGCAGCGATGTCGACTTCGTGGTTCCGCACCAGGCAGGCACTGGCATCGTCCGGTTTACCGGCATGCAGCTTGAGGGTTATGGCATCGGTGGCGAATTGATTAATGGCCTGACCCAGCATGTTGGCAATGTCAGCGGCTGTTCGGTGCCCTTCGCCCTGAGGGAAACCTGGAACCGGCTGGGAGGCCTGATTGCCTGCCCCACAGCAGCAGTGGGAAGCCCGGGAAGGCCCGAGGTGCTCCGGGGCTGCGTGCTGCTGCGATCAACAGCCTATCACGACCGCCAGCGAACTCAGGCCGCCTAGTCGCGACTGGTTGCACCCTGTCACGAAGTTTGCTTCCGCATCTTGATGCATCGCCCACTACCGACTGGGCATGTCGCAAGAGACACCACCGGCAGCAGGAACGTAGCAGGCACGGGCATAGTCCATCACCATGCGATGGGCACTGAATCGCCATGCTAATGATGAAATTGAGTTCATCATCATGGTGATCCATTCACGCGGCAGGCCGTCGCTGTCCCGTTCGTAAAATTTCGGCACTACTTCGTTTTCGAGCACACGGAACAAGGCCTCCCCGTCCCGCTCATCGGTGATTTCATCCTGAGCGTGGGTCTCGCCACGCCCAATGGCAAAGCCATTCCGGCCGTCAAAGGCTTCGGCCCACCAGCCATCGAGAATCGAGCAGTTGAGCCCGCCATTAAGCACCACTTTCTGGCCACTGGTCCCGGAAGCCTCCAGCGGACGCCGCGGGTTATTCAGCCAGACATCAACACCCTGGATCAGGTGCCGGCAGACATTGATGTCATAATCCTCAACAAAGACAATCCGCCCCGCGACCTGCGGGTCATGCCGAAGATTGGCAATCTTCCGAATCAACGCCTTGCCCGGCTCGTCAGCCGGATGGGCCTTCCCGGCAAAGATAATTTGAAGTGGTCGGTCAGGATCGCTGATTAAAGCGTGCAGCCGATCAAAGTGTGTCAAGAAGAGTGCCGCCCGCTTATAGGTGGCAAACCGGCGGGCAAAGCCAATCGTGAGCACATTGGGATCGAGCACACTTCGGGCTGACTCCACTGCGTCATCACACTCTCCTCGGCGTCGACACTGCCGACTGAGCCGGCGCCGAACAAACTGCAGCAGGAGGTTCTTGAGTGCGTAGTGCGTCTCCCAGAGTTCACCCGGGTCTACCTCGTAGATTTTCTGCCAGACGTCGGGCTCGCCCATCCGCCGGATCCAGCCAGCAGGGAAGATTCGATCGTAGAGCTGCAGCATCTGCCAGGAAAGCCAACTCGGCACATGCACGCCGTTGGTGATGTGCCCAATCGGCACCTCCTCTTCAACCCGCGATGGCCAGAGGTTCGACCACATCCGTCGACTGACATGACCGTGCAGGTTACTCACCGCATTGGCCCGCCGTGACAGTTTCAGCCCGAGCACCGTCATGCAGAAGGGCTCTTCCTGATTGTGCGTCTCAACCCGCCCCATCGCCATCAGGTGTTCATGCGAGATGCCGAGGGCATCCCGGGTTGGCCCAAGATGCTCTTCAATCAGCCCGCCATCAAACCGATCATGGCCAGCCGGCACAGGCGTGTGGGTGGTGAAGACCGTCTGACGGGCAACCTTACGGACCGATTCATCAAACGAATAACCGTCGCGGTCCATTCGGCCACGAACTGCCTCAAGCGTAGCGAAGGCCGAATGTCCTTCGTTGAGGTGGTAGACACCAGGCACGATGCCCATCGCCCGGATCGCCTTCACGCCCCCCACACCCAAGACAAGTTCCTGCCGGATACGGGTACGGGTGTCGCCACCATAAAGCCGGCTGGTGAGTTCACGGTCTTCGGGCTCATTCCCCTCAATGTCGCAGTCCAGGAGGAATAGATTGACTCGACCAACCGCCATCCGCCAGACCTTGGCATGGATCGAGCCTGAACGGGTATCGACCGACACTGTTATCGGCTGTCCCTCTGGATCAACGGCAGGCTCCAGAGGAAGCAGGTCGACGCGAGAGTCGATGTATTCCTCGTGCTGATAGCCATCGATATCGAGGTGTTGGCGGAAGTACCCCTGGTTGTAGAACAGCCCAACGGCAATCAGGGGAATGCCCAAACCGCTGGCACTCTTCACGTGGTCGCCAGCCAGAACCCCCAGGCCACCGGAGTAAATCGGCACCGATTCGTGGATGCCAAACTCAGCAGAGAAGTAGACGACCGGTTTTGAACCCAGGACACCAGCGTGCACGTCGCTCCATGTCGATTTGGCGGCGGTGTACTCCTTCATCCGCCGATGGGCCTGATTGATCCGGCTGTAAAGGACAAGTTCCGCCGCCCGGGCCTCGAGCCGTTCTGGCGTGAACTCTGCCAGGAGGGCAATTGGATTGTGATCAAGCTGCCGCCAGCGAATCGGGTCGAGTTCACGGAAGAGGTTGGTTACCTCTGGATGCCAACTCCACCACAGGTTGCGGGCCAGTGCCATGCACTTGGCATAGAGCGTTTGGGGGGAGAGTTCTTCGAGGGCCAGTGTCGGCTTCTGCGACAGTGGGGATCGTGCGGAAACGTCCTGCAGATCAACGTCTTCAGCGTGGCTCATGGTGAAACTCCAAAGGGGGGAAGGGTGGAGAAGGCGGGGCACCAGCCAGAAGGCCGCCGGAGTATACCGTGAGCCGGCCCCAAGCGGATGAGGGTGGTCGGTCTGCCCAAAATTTTTAGGCCGCCGCGCGGTGGCGGCCGCCAGGCGGTGAAGCCGGTATGCTTACAGCATGGTTCCACCCCCCCCTCCCGAATCTGATTTCCCGAACGATTCAGCCGTCGCGGCGGTCCTTGGGCGAATTGAAACACGTGCTCATCGCAGCCGAGAGGTTGGCCCCTGGCAGAGCGGAGACTTTGCCGATCTGGCCGAAACTGGCTGTTTGGGAGGCTGGATCAATCGTGAAGACGGTGGCTCGGGAGCCTCGGAACCGGTCATCACCGAATTTCTCGTGTCGCTCGCTTCCCGCTGCCTGACGACTGCCTTGGCACTGACACAGTGGGCCAGTGCGGTTCGAATCATCGGCCGGGCCGATGCGGCAACCCGGCAGCGTTTTCTCCCCGACCTTGCTGCCGGACGCCGATTCACCACCGTTGGTATTTCCCACCTGACAACCAGCCGCCGTCACCTGGCGAGGCCGGTGATGGCAGCCACCCAGACTGATACCGGCTGGCAATTGGAAGGGCTCTGCCCGTGGGTCACTGGTGCCGACAGCGTCGATCTGCTGGTCACCGGCGCAGTTGCCTCTCCCCGGGATGGTGGCGAGCCAGAGCCACGGTTTTTTATTGTCCGCACCGACAGCCTTGGAGTGACCATTGAGCCGCCCATGGAAATGCTCGCGCTCACCGGAAGTCGCACGTCCTGTGTCCGGCTGACTGGGGTAGAAGCAACTGCCGAAATTGTGCCAGCCACCACCGCCGGCCCCCAAACCGGTGGCCTCGGCACAACAGCCCTGGCACTGGGAAGCACCCGGGCGTCACTGAATCTGCTCGCCGCTGAGGCCAGCCAGCGTGAATCGCTGACTCCGATCGCTGCTGGCCTGAAACAAGAGGCCGATGCCATTGCCGCCGACCTGCTCGTTGCCACCCGGGACGGCATTGATCCGACGCAGCGAAATGCCCTCCGGCAGCGGGCGAATACACTCGTCACCCGGGCGGCTCAGGCAGCCCTCACCGCCTCCAAGGGGGCAGGCTTTCTCAGCGGGCACCCTGCAGAACGATTGCTCCGTGAGTCGATGTTTTTTCTCGTCTGGAGCTGCCCCCAGCCAGTCACTGACTCGTGGCTCTGCGATCTGGCCGGGCTGGACAGCTTATTTCCGGCTGAAACAAGCCCTTCCAACCCTGCCTGACATAGCAAGTTTTCATCAAAACCGAACTTGCGTGGAGCGGTCTGGCAGCCGACACTCTCAGCCTCTTCGATCGATCTGCCCGGTGGAACCGAGCAGACGGTTCACCATTCCCTTGATTATTGGTTGCGGCGCATGGATGCTCCCCGCTCGATTGTTATCGTCAAGCTCTCTGCCATCGGCGATGTGCTCCACGGCATTCCGACAGCCGTGGCCCTGAAGCGAGCCTTTCCTCAGGCAACCGTCGGCTGGATCGTCGAAGGCCGCTCGGCTGACGTGCTGGCCGGCCACCGGTCCGTTGACCATTTGTTTCGGCTCCCTCGGGGCTGGCTGAAATCACCTCGGCAGGTCAGCAGCCTCTGGCGTGAACTCCGTCGCTTCCGTCCCGATCTCACCCTCGACCTCCAGGGGTTGCTCAAAAGCGGTGTCGCGTCGGCACTCAGCGGCGGCCGGATGAGAATTGGTCATGATCGACCCGAAGCCCGTGAGGCCTCGTGGCTCTTCACGAATCACCGGGTCAGAGCAACCTCGACCCATGTTGTTGACCGCAACCTCGACCTGCTTGCCCCATTGGGCCTTGCTCGGGATCGTGCCGACTTTGCCATGCCCGACTGGCCGGTCAGTCGCGAGCGGGTTCGCAGCTGGCTTGAGCCACTCCGGCTTGGTCGCCGACCAGTCCTCATCAACCCAGGCGCTGGCTGGGCCTCCAAACGCTGGCCGCCAGAACGATTTGCTCAGGTGGCCTCTGCGCTCTGGCAAGACTATGGGCTGCCCTCAGTGGTGGTCTGGGGGGGTGCCGCCGAAGAAGCCGTGGCCCGTGAGATCGTGGCGGCAGCCGGACCGGCTGCCAGGCTGGCGGCTCCAACAAGCCTGCAAGATCTCGGGGAACTCTGCCGGCAGTCAACGCTTTTCATTTCCGGTGACACCGGTCCCTTGCATTTGGCCGCAGCCGTCGGCACTCGCTGCATAGGGCTGTTTGGCCCAGTGCCGGCCAGCCGCAATGGCCCCTATGGCCCTGGTCACATCACAGTGGAGCCGCCGCCCGACATCCGCCCCCGGTGGGAAGACCGGAAGACTGACACCCAGGCGATGGCAGCCATTTCCGTGGAACAGGTTCTGGCCGCAGTCGGCACGCTGGTCGGGCAGGCCGACGCCGCCTGAGCAGGCACGGCTGGTGGCTCGTTCATGGCTATACTGATGCCATGCGACGCCAGCCAACCAATCCGTTCTACATCGTCCTGGGAGTCGTCGGCTTCCTCTTTACGATTACTGCGGCCAGTTACTGCCTCTCGGTTCTCCGAGGCATTCGCCCAGAGACAGCGAGTGCCCAGCGGGCCCATCCACTTGAGGAACTCATGGACCGGCATGGAACGAGCCTGCTGGTGGGGCAGCTTGTTGTCTTGGCCATTGCCACGGTGGGTGCCGTTGCTGTCGACCATGTGGCGGGTGAAAGGCTGCGGCGGGCCCGCCAGGCTGAGCAGCCCCACTCTCACCTCGGCGACTCTTCGACGGGGCCGGAGACGTCGCCTCCCACCGCCCCCACGCCCTCGGAATCACCCCGATCGTGAGCCGTATCGCGAAACAGATTGCCGATCTCCGCGAACAGGTCCGGCATCACGACCGGCTCTACTACCTAGAAGCCAAGCCTGAGATTTCCGATCTCGAATACGATCGGCTGCTTGAGCAACTCCGAGATCTGGAAACCGCCCATCCTGACCTGCTCACGCCTGATAGCCCAACTCAGCGGGTCGGTGGTGAGCCAGTCTCGGCCCTGACCGCGGTCGAACACCAGCTGCCGATGCTGTCGATCGACAACACCTACAGCACCGCTGATCTGAAGGCCTGGGGAAAGCGGACTGAAAAACTCCTGCGTGAGGCTGGCAACACCGCCCCCATTGGCTGGGTGCTTGAACTGAAAATCGACGGGGTGGCCGTCTCGCTCACCTACGAGGCCGGCAGGCTTGTGCTTGGAGCCACGCGTGGCAACGGTCTGATCGGCGATGACATCACCCACAACGTTCGCACCATCCCGGCCATTCCCTTGACGCTCGAACTGGCAACCCCACCGCCACGCGTTGAGGTCCGTGGTGAAATCTTTATGACCAACTCGGCGTTGGTCACACTCAACGAAGCCCAGGCAACGCGGGGGCTGCCGGCGTTTGCCAACACCCGCAATGTCACGGCCGGTAGCATTCGGCTGCTTGACCCTCGCGAATGTGGCAGCCGGCCGCTCCGGTTTTTTTGCCATGGGGTCGGCGACACCAGCCCGCTCCCAATCGACTCACAGTCAGAACTCTATGCCTGGGCCAGAAAAGCCGGTCTGCCGGTGGCACCGCGAACCCAACTGTTCGACTCACTCGACGCCCTCATTGACGCAGGCACCGAGCTGATCGAAGAGCTACACGAACTCGACTTTGAGGTCGATGGTTTTGTTGTGAAAGTTGACGCGTTTCAGCAGCAGCAGTTGCTGGGCGCGACCACCAAAAGTCCGCGTTGGGCCATCGCCTGGAAGTTTGAAAAGTTTGAGGCCACCACGACACTGGCCGGGATCCGGGTGCAGGTTGGCCGAGGCGGCACCGTGACGCCGGTGGCTGATCTCGAGCCAGTTGAGCTGGCCGGCACGATCGTTCGTCGCGCCAGCCTGCACAATGCCGATGAGGTATCCCGCAAGGATGTTCGCGTCGGTGATGTGCTGGTCGTGGAAAAAGCGGGGAAGGTCATTCCCCATGTGGTCAGGGTTGAAAAGCATCTGCGGAAGAAGCGGCTGACAGTCTGGCATCCGCCCACGCATTGCCCTGAGTGCCAGACGGCACTGATCCGTGATGAAGACGGGGTCTACATTCGCTGCCCGAACGTTCACTGCCCAGCCCGGCAGCGGGAACGCCTGAAGTTTTTTGCCTCGCGCAATGCGATGGACATCGAAGGGCTGGGCGACAAGCTTGTTGAGCAACTGGTATCAACTGGCCTGGTGACCGACTACGCCGATCTTTATCGGTTGACCACTGACCAGCTCACGTCTCTGGAGCGGATGGGGAAGAAGTCGGCCGAGAATCTCGTGAAGCAAATCGCTGGAAGCCGCGACCGTGGGCTCATCCGTCTGCTGAACGCGTTGGGCATCCGGCACGTCGGGCCGCGGGTGGCCATGCTGCTGTCCCAGCGTTTTCCTTCAATTGAGGCCCTGCGGCAGGCGCCGATCGATGAACTGGCTGCCGTCCATGAAATCGGCGAGGTCATTGCGGCCAGCGTCCATGAGTGGCTGGCCGGAGAGTATGGCAGTGGCGTCATCGACCGGCTCGCTACTGTTGGTGTGAAGCTCGATGTTCCCGAGCAGCAGCGGATCGCTGAAGGCCCACTGACTGGCAAGACACTGGTCGTAACCGGCACGCTAACAGGCTTTAATCGTCAGGAAGCAGAAGAGGCCATCCGGCAAGCCGGCGGGCGGGCCTCTTCGAGTGTCTCGAAAAAAACCGACTATCTAGTCGCTGGAGCAGAAGCCGGCAGCAAACTCGCCAAAGCCGAAAAACTTGGCGTGCAAATCCTCGATGAGGCCGCCTTCGCAGCCCTGCTGGCAAGCCAGTAGCGCACCCCCTCGCCAGGGGAGATTCACTTCGGCTACACTGGGTTTTCGCAGGTGTTTTGGGGGATTAAAAAAATTCGTGACAGGTGGCAAGGATCTCCGGCCTGTCGCCAAAGGTACTTGTTTCCCAACTCGATCGCCGCTGACCACACGAGGGCATCTCGTCATGGATAGTCTCATGGCCCGTTCGGAAGAATCTTTGCTCGCTGAAGCGAAAGCGGGGTCGCGTGAAAGTCTTGGCGACCTTTTGGAACTGTTCTCCAACTATCTCCATGTCCTGGCGGTGGGGCAGATGGGCCGGCGCCTGCAGACGCGAGTGAGCACGTCCGACGTCGTTCAGGAAACCTTTCTCGAAGCACACCAGGGCTTCCCTCAATTTCGCGGCACGTCCGTACCAGAATTTTATGCGTGGCTGCGCAAAATTTTGGTCAACAATCTGCACCGTGCGATCGAGATGCACATCGGCACACAAAAGCGTGACCTGCGGCGCGAAGTTTCGCTCGATGCCCTTGCCCACTCGTTAGATCAGTCAACAACGCGGCTCGATGCCATCCTGCCTGACCGTGAACTGTCTCCTAGTCGTGCATTTGCCCACCACGAACTGCAACTTCAGATCGCAAACACGCTTGCCCAACTTCCTCCCGACTATCGCTATGTGCTGATTCTCAGGCATCTTGAGTCAATGCCCTTCGAAGAGGTTGCCAAACGGATGGAGCGGTCGGTCGGTGCTGTCCGTATGCTTTGGCTTCGCGCGATTGAAGCTCTCCGGCATGAGTGGAAGGGGGGCTCGAGTGCTTGAGAACACCGTTTCATTCGTCGCCGACCGTTCAACCAACGGAACAGACGAAG
>RGBY01000083.1 GCA_009919445.1 Planctomycetia bacterium | reverse complement strand
CACGCGGTCGCCTCATTTCCACGCCAGGAGTGTCGTCACCGCAGGTAAGGGAATTGTGAGCCGCATGTGAGAATTTCATGAGCACGGCTGTTTCCTATCTACCCACGAGCCACACGGCTGAAAACCCGCTCTACGGGGGTTGAAAAAGTACTTTCTGGGCGACCTGGGACACGAGCCCGCCACCCAAACACCGGGCAACCAGCCGGTTGCCTCAGGTGGGCCGCAAGGCGGCTCGGAGAATCTCAACCGGATGCTGGGCGATGCGGCCAGTGCCATCCTTGATCTGATGGCGGCAACTGGTGCCGGGGGCAGCCAGCAGCGTCTCGGCCACCGCCGCCCGTACCGCAGGAAAGAGCACAAGTTCGCCAATCTGCATGGAGACATCAAAGTGTTCCCGCTCATAACCGAATGAACCCGCCATGCCGCAGCAGCCGCTGGGAATGATTTCAACTGTGTAGTTCGCAGGAAGCGTAAGCAGCCGCCGGGTCGGCTCGACTGAAGCGAGTGCCTTCTGATGGCAGTGGCCGTGCAACAAGATTTTTCTGGCGGTGGTTGTAAACGCGGCCGACGTCACTCTGCCTCGGTCAATCTCTCGAGCCAAAAACTCATCGATCAAAAGCGTGTTGGCGGCTAACGACCGGGCTTGGGGAAGTAGTGCCGCTGGCACGAGGTCAGGGTACTCATCGCGAAAGCCAAGAATGGCCGAGGGCTCGAGACCAATCAGGGGTTCCTCGGCAGTGACGCATGTGGCCAGCAGTTCCACGTTGCGAGTGGCAAGCGGCTGAGCCTCCCGCAACAGACCCTTGGAGATCTGGCCACGACCACTGTCGACATGCGCTGGCAGCACCACTTCATAGCCGAGGGCCTCCAACAGTTCGATCGCGGCAATCCCGACTGACACGTCAAGCGTATCGGTGAACTCATCCACAAAGAGATGCACCCGACCATGTGTAGCAGCAGGCTGGGGCACGGTTTTTTTCAGCCGCCGGTGCCAACGTCTGAGTGTTGTTGTGGAGACAGGCGGCAGCGACCGTCCCGGGGCAACACCCAGTAGCCATTTCACAACTCGGGAAAGAGCCGGTGTCATGCTGGCGACGTTGTACGCCCAGGGGGCCAGATCAGCAGCCAGCCTCAACATGCCTGCCGATCTGGCCAGCAGACGGGTCCGCAGCGGCACCCCGCAGGCGTCATGCCGGTGCTGCTCCCACTCAGCCTTCAGCCGAGCCATATCAACGCTAGAGGGGCACTCACTTTTACAGGCTTTGCAGGAGAGGCAGAGGTCCATCGCCTCGGCAATCTCCGGCTGGCTCCACGGATCAGCAACTGACGGATCTGACAATGCCTGCCGCAGCACGTTGGCCCGCGCCCGCGTCGTATCAGACTCGTTGCGGGTGGCCATATAACTTGGACACATCGTGCCGCCGGCCGCGGCTGGCTTACGGCACTGCCCGACGCCTGTGCATTTCTCCGCCGCCCGCAGCACCCCACCGGTGTCGGCAAAGCGAAAGACTGTCTCGTGCTCGGGCTCGGTTTGCCCCGGCGTAATACGCAACTGGCTATCCATTGGTGGCGTGTCGATGATCTTGCCGGGGTTAAAGATGCCAGCGGGGTCAAAGATCTGCTTGACCTGCCGAAACAGCTCATAGCAGGCATCTCCAACCATCATCCGAATGAACTCGCCCCGCAGCCGGCCATCGCCATGCTCCCCTGAGAGGCTGCCTCGGTACTTTTTGACTAGCGCCGCCACATCGGCAGCCACACCCCGAAACATCGCCAGACCTGTGGCAGTATGCAGATCAAAGAGTGGCCGCAGGTGTAACTCGCCTGCGCCGGCATGGGCGTAGTGAACACAATCAATGCCATAGTTTGTCGCCAGCAGGTGATCGACCTCGCTGATGTAGGCCGGCAGATCGTCGATGGCCACGGCGGTGTCTTCAATCACTTCCCGAGGCTTGGCAGCACCCGGCAGGTTATTGACCAGCCCCTGACCAGCCCGGCGAAGTTCCCAAACCTTGTCTGCCTCTGATCCAAAGAGTTTTGGGAAGGCATAGCCAATACCAGCCACCTTGAGGTCGGCTGCAATCGCTGCCAGCCCCGCCTCTAACTGAGCTTGCTCAGGGTGCCTGAGTTCAACGACCAGAACCGCCCCAGGCTCACCAACCACAAACGTTCGATTGCGGGCCTGCTCAAGGTTTTCCTTGGTGCAGTCAAGGATCTTGCTGTCAATCAGTTCACAACCCGTCAGCTGTGGTGGGTCGGCTGCCGTCACCTCCATCTGTCCTGCTGGCAGGCAGTGCCGTCGCTGCATCACCAGCACGGCTGCCTGCAAGGCCTCAGTCACCGACTCGCAATGCACAACAAGCAGGCCGCCTGCTGGCGGCAACGGCAGCAGGTTGAGTTCGTATTCGACACCAAAAAAAAGCGTGCCCTCGGAACCGGCAAGGAGTCGGCAGAGGTTGAAGGGCTTGTCACTGGCCGGATCAAAGCAGCTGGCATCGAGCAGGGCATCCAGCGCATAGCCTGTATTGCGGCGGGTCACCTCTGGCTTGGGCATCGCCTCACGGATGGTCTGCCGGGTGGAGGCATCACCGAGCAGAGCAGCCAGCCGCTGATAGATCCGTGTTTCCAGACAGTCTGGGCCATTGCACTTCGCAACGAAAGCTTCCGCCGATAAGGGACCGAAGCTGGCCTCACTGCCGTCACTTAAGAAACCACGGACTGAAATGAGATGGTCACGCGTAGAACCATAGGCAATTGAGTTTGAACCACAGGAGTTATTGCCGACCATGCCGCCAAGCATCGCCCAGTTGGCAGTCGAGGTCTCGGGGCCAAAGAACAGCCCGTGCGGGGCGAGGAAGCGGTTGAGGTCGTTCCTGATCACACCCGGCTGCACCCGCACCCGCCGCTGCTTTACATCGAGGGCGATGATCCGGTTCAGATGCCGACCCGCATCGACCACGATGCCACCGCCGACCACCTGCCCGGCCAGTGACGTCCCAGCTGCCCGCGGGATGATGCCCACGCCCTCAGCAGCCGCAAACCGAATCAGCTGCTGCACATCAGTGGCAGACTCTGGCCAGGCAACCGCCAGCGGCCGCTCCTGATACTCCGATGCGTCGGTCGCATAGATCGTCCGGCTGAGACTGTCAGTGACAAGTTCGCCTTCAAGCTGGGCAGCCAGACGGTGAATTGCCGCATTCGTCATCAGCATTTCCTGCGTTTTGATAACTCACAGCCACCATCACCAGTGGCCTCTTGGTTTTCGATACCATGGCAATGGCAAGAGAGCCCGTCACTGCCAGCAGGCCACCTTCCTCAATGCCTGATCCGCTGCCATGCCAATCTTTCGTGAAACCTTCCTGAAACTTTGCTTCCTTGGGGTCGTTTCATCATACGGCACCCTGCAGGAAGGTAGCATGTCAGCTCGGGGCTGCGTCCGTTCGCGGCAGGAACCGGCCAACGATGAGTAACTGATCACAGGAGCCCAGAAATGAAACAACTGAGATCCTGGTCGCCACCCTGTTGGATTGCCCTCACGTTCATGGCCGCCCTTGTCGGCACGGGGCAGGGCAGGGCGGCCGATTCGCCTCGCCAGGGCCCAGAGCCGCTCCGGCCAACTGAGCACGGCGTCGGCAGGCTCATCGAACCGCTTGTGTTGACTGACATCAGTGGCAAGAAGCACCACTTCCCACACAAACACTCGCCCACTCGCCTGACCGTTTTTTGCTTGACCAGCACATCATGCCCACTCAGTCGCAAGTACCTGCCCACACTCGCTGATCTCGCTCAGCATACGCCCGGTGGTGTGCAGTTTATCTTGGTTAACCCGATTGCCACCGATGCACAAGCCGATATGGCTGTCGCTGCCGCAACCGTCCCCGGAGCACGTTATGTGCATGACCCTGAAGGGCAACTGGTACGGCAACTCGGCGCAACCAGCACCACTGACGCCGTGGTCGTCGATGCCCAGCGGACAGTTGCCTACCACGGTGCAGTCGATGACCAGTACGGCTTTGGTTATGCCCGTGACCAGCCGCAGCGAACCTATCTTGCTGATGCCATCCAAGCTCTTCTGGCTGGGAAACAGCCCGCAGTGGAGGCAACCACGGCACCGGGCTGCGAGCTCGACTTCAATGCCAAACAAATCGGTGACACGACCGTTACCTACCACGGACGGATCTCTCGCATCATCCAGCGGCACTGTCTTGAATGCCATCGGGAGGGTGGCCTGGGGCCTTTCCCGCTGGGAACGTATGCCGACGTGGCTGCCCATGCTGGCATGATCGAGACGGTAATTGAGAAGAAAACCATGCCCCCTTGGTTCGCGGCCGCTCCCGGCCAGACCGAAACCACAAAGCCGCAGCCATTAATCTGGGAGAACGATCGATCACTTTCGGCCCATGATCGGGACGAGCTCTTGGCCTGGCTGCGAGGCGGGCAACCACGCGGCGATGAGGCAGACGCCCCGGCACCCGTTGTCTTCCCAGACTCGTGGCAGATCGGCACGCCCGATGCGGTCTGGGAATTTGCTGAGGCGATTCCAATCAAGGCAACTGGTGTCATGCCCTATCAGTACGTCACCGTCGATACTGGCCTGATGGAGTCAAAGTGGGTGCAGGCAATTGAAATTCAGGCGGGCAACCCTGAGGTCGTGCATCATGTGATCATCACGGTGCGGCAACCAGACTCAACACCTGCAAGCCCCAGAGCAGAGGAAGAGGACGGCCTCTGGGGTGGCTATGTCCCCGGCCAGGCCGTCTGGCAATATCCCGAGGGCTATGCCCGATATCTTCCCAAGGGGGCACAGCTCGTTTTTCAAATGCACTACACGCCAAACGGCATGGCCACGACCGACCGCACTCGCGTGGGAGTGATCTATGCCAAGGAGCCACCCCACCATGAGGTGCGGGTCAAGGGTATTGCCAATCACCGTATTCAGATTCCTCCCGGAGCGGCCCACCATCGAGAAGAGGCTTCCCTGCGACTGCCTGTCGATGCCACCCTGCTCGGCTTCCTGCCGCACCTGCATCTGCGTGGTGCCGCCTGCCGCTATGACGTGATTGACCAGCAGGGCAAGACAGAGACCCTTCTCGACATTCCCCGCTACGACTTCAACTGGCAGCTGCTCTACCGCTATGCCGAGCCGAAGGCCCTGCACGCTGGCGACACTATTCGCTTTACTGCCTGGTTTGATAACAGCGACCAGAACCCGGCCAACCCAGATCCCACCCAGACCGTCCGCTGGGGCCCACAGACTTTTGATGAAATGCTGCTTGGGTACGTCGAATATTTTCTCCCGAACGTGCCAGCCGGCACCTGGCCGGAGCAGAACATCCGCCGGCCCCGAAGAAGGCCGACCCGCACCACCGGGAACCGACCGGCCATCGAGACGGCCTTCAGTCGGCTCGATCGCAATGGAGATCAGCAACTCAGCCGCAGCGAACTCCCGGAACGTCTCCAGCCGCTTCTTGAGGAGCAGTAAAATCAAAAATTGTTTCTGTAAGAACTGGCTGGCAAGTACATTCTTGTTTCCCTGCAAAGAACAGAGACGCCCTTTCTCACTAAGGAGTTTTTCTTCATGACTCACTATCGCCCTTCGCTGATCCTAGTGTTACTCGCTAGCCTTCTTGCGTCATCTGCCAATGCTGCTGAGTCCTCCAAGGACGGCTGGATCAGCATGTTCAACGGCAAAGATCTGACCGGCTGGAAGGCCAACCCTGAAAATCCTGATTCCTTCAACGTTGAAGACGGCGTGCTGGTTGTTGACGGCCCGCGGTGTCACCTGTTCTGGGTCGGTGATCCTGACGACCCGTTGGACGAGCAGTTCACCAACTTCCACTGGCATGCCACCGTCAAGACCATGCCCAAGGCCAATAGCGGGCTCTATTTTCACACGCAGTATCAAGACTCGGGTTGGCCGGCCGCTGGCTATGAATGCCAGGTCAACCAGACCCATGGTGACCGCAAGAAAACCGGTGGGCTCTATGCGGTAGCTGACGTCCTTGATGAGTCACCGGTCGAGGATGGCCAGTGGTACGATTACGACATCATCGTGGATGGCAAGCATATTGTGGTGAAGATCAACGGCGAGGTAACCACTGACTGGACCGAGCCTGACGACTGGCAGCCGCCCAAGGGCATGGCCGGCCGCAAGCTTTCCCCTGGCACCTTTGCCATTCAGGCCCACGACCCCAAGAGCGTCGTTCACTACAAAGATTTACGGGTCAAACGGCTGCCCTAACCCGGCACAAGACCCGGCTCAGGCCAGGGCGTCATGGATGACATGACCGTGCACGTCGGTCAGTCGCATGTCGCGACCGCTGAAGCGATAGGTCAGCCGCTCGTGATCGATGCCCAGCAGGTGCAGCATGGTAGCGTGGAGGTCGTGGATCATGAACTTCTTCTCAACCACGCGATAGCCATAGTCGTCGGTGGCTCCAATCACCGTGCCTCCCTTCACGCCGCCGCCGGCCAGCCAGAGTGAGAAGGCCTGCGGATTGTGGTCGCGGCCGTTCGTGCCCTGGGCGAATGGTGTGCGGCCAAACTCCCCGCTCCAGACGACGAGCGTTGAGTCGAGCAGGCCACGCTGCCGCAGGTCGCTGATCAGGGCGGCAATTGGCTGGTCAACCGCCCGGGCATTGTTCTCATGGCCCTCCTTAAGGTTGCCGTGCTGGTCCCAGCGGTCACCGCCTACCTTCGGGCAGGTCAGCTCAATAAACCGAACCCCCCGCTCGACCATCCGTCGGGCCAACAGGCATTCGGTGCCAAAAATCTGCGTCGGCTTATAGTCACTCTCCAGCCCATAGGCCCGCTTGGTGCCGGCGGTTTCGCTAGCCAGATCGAGTAAGTCCGGCACTTCGGTCTGCATCCGATAGGCCAACTCTTGGTTCGCGATGGCACTTTCAAGGGCATCGGGTGGCTGGCCGCCTATCGCCAACCTTTGGGCAAAGCCCTGGTCGAGCCGGCGAGCAAGGTCAAGCTTGGCCACTTGATGTGACCGATCTTTTTCTCGCGGCTGCACGTTGGCAAGACCAACAGCGTTTGGCTTGACTACTGACCCCTGATAGGTTGCCGGTAGAAAACCGTTGGTAAAGTTGTCGAGGCCCCCGGGGGGAATCAGACCGCCGTTAAGCACCATGTAGCCGGGCAGTTCGTCGTTCTCACTGCCGAGGCCATAGGTCGTCCACGCCCCCATGCTTGGCCGTCCCTGCAGGCCGCTGCCAGTGTGCAGAAAGTAGTTGGCGTTAGTGTGTTCAGGAAACTCGCTGGTCATCGAGCGGATGATCGCCAACTCATCGACTACGCCGCCGATGTGCGGAAACAGGTCACTGACTGGGATGCCACTCTTGCCATAGGGCTTGAACTGCCAGGGACTCGGCAGCACCGTGCCGACATTGTTGAACTGGGTGGCATCGACCTTGAACAGGCTGTGGGGATCCTTGCCGGCATCCTGGGCCAGACGTGGCTTGGGGTCGAAGCTGTCAACCTGTGAGACGCCGCCGTCCATATAGAGGAAGATCACGCTGGTGGCCCGGGCCGGATGATGCAGCGTGTCGACCACGCCCGAAGAGGCTCGGGCTGCATCACGATGCAACAACGCGGCGGCGGCGATGCCACCGAAGCCGCAGGAGGCCTGCTGCAGCAGCCCGCGACGGGACAGCGGCAACGGACGGTAACGATGGCAGTGGTGGGTGGGTGTCATTGGTTTGCTTGTCCTCAGGTTGATCCACTCGATTGGCTGGGGCCTCATTGAGTTTTTGGCGTTGTCGCCGCAGCGCCGGGGCGTCGCCCGTGCCATCTCGCCGGACGTTCGCTCCGGTCATCCTGACCTCCACTCTCTCGACGGAGGTCATCCTGACCTCCACTCTCTCGACGGAAACTTCGCTTCGCCTTCCTGGCTGCGCTCAGTTTCCAACGCCGCTCGATTGGCATGGGCGACGCCCCTCGCCCAATCGGTTCCGAACAGAAGGAAGATTGGGAAAGACATCCCCTCCTGCTCACGGTACGAAAATGAACTCCTTGGTGTTAAACAAGGCATGGGCCAAGTCTGCCCAAGCAGCTTCGTTTCTTGGATCGGTAGCAAATTCGGCGCCGTGCCGATCAGCCTGATCGGTGAGAAACTCGATCGCCACGGCCTGTTCCTCAGCAGTCGGCTCGCGGGCAAAGGCCTCGCGGTACATCCGGATGACCCGGGCCTCGGTGCTCAGGCTGGTTTCAGCCAGCAGCCGTCGGGCCCAGACCTGTGCCTGTTCGGTGACAAATGGATCGTTCATCAGGGTCAATGCCTGGGCTGGCACGTTGGTGACGTTTCGGCGGCCCATTGCCTGGAAGGGTACCGGCAGATCGAAGGCCAGCAGAAAGCTTGGCAGGAAGTTACGGCGAATCTTGGTGTAGAGGCTGCGTCGGCCGTTGCCATCGAGCGGCCCAGACTGGGGCCGCCCCCGACCGTCGTGGAATGGTGTTAGATAGACCTCAACGCTGGGGCCGCCGACCATGCGATCGAGTCGGCCGCTGACGGCCAGGATCTTGTCGCGGATCGCCTCCCCCTCCAGCCGCCGCAGTGGATAGTGATGCAGCAGCAGGTTGAGGGGATCTCGCTGGGCCGCTGCAACGCTCGGCGTCGAGGCCATTTGCCAGGTGTTGCTAGTGACGATCTGCCGGATCAGTTTTTTGAGGCCCCAGCCTTCTTCGATGAAGCGTACGGCGAGATGATCAAGCAGGGCCTGCGCCTGAGGGTCGGCTGGTGGCTCACCCAGCTTGCCAAAGTTGTCAGTGGTCGGCACCAGGCCCCGGCCGAACAGATGATGCCAGAGCCGATTGACTATGACCCGGCTGGCCAGCGGATTGGCTGGATCGAGTACCCGTTCGGCCAGTTCCAGCCTTCCCGAGGAATGCTTTGGCCAGTCCGGCTGATCAGGTCCGTCGATCGCCTCCAAAAATCGTCGCGGTGACAAATCTCCCGGTCGGGCCGCCGAGCCCTTCAGCAGCACGAACTGGTCGATGCCGTTGCCGTCGAGCAATGCCGGTGCAGTCGCCGAAGTGAGCCGGGCATCGGCAACAATCGCGGCGCGGTTGGCGGCGTAGGCCTCGGCGATGGTCTGCACGGCAGCCGCTGGCTCGCTTTGCCAGTCAATCGTGTCAGCTGCAAGGGCAGCATTCATCGCCTTGGGCCAGGATAAATCGGCCCGCTGCGGTTGCTCAAGCGAAGCCACCGTTTCAGCCACGGCAGCCTCACCCTCAATCGCCGCGTACTCAACATGGACAACATGGCCGGTCGGCCAGTCATTAATGTCCTTTCGGAGGTCCTGTTTGATCCATTGCCACTGGCCTTTGGTATCAACTGTCTTCAGGTTGCGACCATGAAGTGGGCCACCCGAGAGAAGCACATGACTATCAAGGACCGCAAAGATCTGCAGCTTGCCCCGCACCCGGTGCCAGAGCAGGCCGTCGGTTATGCGCTGCTTGGGCGTCCGTAAAACCCGGCCGGCTCGATCGACCTCGCCAAGTGGTTTGGAATCGCGTTCGCCCGTCGAGCGACTCGTTGCCCAGACGGCATCGCTGCGGGCATGGCCGAGCGTTTCCAGGCTGAATGCCGTCGGCGTGTCAGCCGCAGCAAGACTGACGACCGGCTGACCAGCTGGAACGGTCTGCCAGGCGGCGGCATCGCAGATGAGCCGGGTTGACTGCTCGCCCTGGGTGTAATCGGCCAGCACGGTTTCAATGTCAGAAGCAGTCGCTGGAGCTGGCGGCGACACGGGAGCCGAGAC
>RGBY01000082.1 GCA_009919445.1 Planctomycetia bacterium | reverse complement strand
CGAAGAGGGGCACTGGCCACGCGACGACAACCCCGTGTCGCGGGCACCCCATACCGCCGAGTCGGTTGCGGGCAACGAATGGAACCGGGCCTATTCCCGTGAAGAGGCGGCCTTCCCTGTGCCAGGACTACGACGGCGAAAGTACTGGCCGCCAGTGGATCGGGTCGATAACGTGCACGGTGACCGCAACCTATTTTGCAGCTGTGTTCCGGTGACTGACTGGCAGGACGTGGACCAAAAGGACTGAAGGCTCATGGACGATCCCACGTTTTTTGTGGGCTGGGGGACGCTCTCGCTGATCAACGCTGGCTTGGCGCAGGGGAAGGGTCGCAGTGGACTGATCTGGTGCCTCCTGTCACTCCTGTTGGGACCAATCGCCACACTGGTGATTGTGTTACTCGACCGCGTCCGGTCGCCTTACGACTGAGGCCGTACGAAGGGCCAGGTGACAGCAGCCAGCGAGACAATTGCGGCTGTACCTGCCAACTGCCAGGGGTCATGCAGGCACATCAGCACCGCACAGCTCACCGTCGCCAGCACATAAAGACCGGCAGCGGTGAGGATGGCGGCATGGGGCCGCGTCCTGTCTGCCGCTGGCTGTGACACTGGCTCACGCAGAAACAAGGTGGCCGCAGTGATGGCCGAACAGAGTGAAAGGGTCACCCCTAACATGCCGAGCAGATCACGGATGCTGGCCAGTTGCACAAGGGCCACTGCCAGACCAGCCTGAAGGAGGACTGCTCGCCTCCGGCCCGGCTGACCACTGAACCACGTGGGTAGCAGCCGGTCGTCAGCCATCGCGACGGCCACTCGTGAACCGGCCATCGTCATTCCTGCAGCAGCCGACAGCGTCGAGAGGACGATTGCCACCCGCATCCACCATTCCAGCTGCGGCCCACCCAGGATACCGGCGGCAATAGCGGCCACTTCGGGCTTCCCTGCCAGCTCGTCAGCGGGTGCCGACCGTAGAAAAATATCGTTGAGAGCCAGATAGAGCAGCGTCGTGACGACCGTGCCCAGCAGCAAGGCCAGGGGCACAGCACGTCGGGGAGCCCGTGCCTCAGCGGCAACATAGACGGCCTCATTGAAACCGGTGTAACTGAACATGATCCAGACCACCGTCATGGCAAAGCTGCCCAGAGACAAGCCCGTCGGCTTCAGCCCCAGTGGCTGGCCGTCGCTCGGCCCGGACCAGCCGAGAGTACGGTAGCCCCAAAGAATCAGCCCGGCAATCAGCAGCACCTTCACGAGCACAATCACCGTATTGAGCCCAGCAGCCAGTCGCCCCGCCTCAACATGAATCAGGCAGGCGAGAAGAACCACCACCGTGGCCACCGTCTGGTCTGGAAGCCAAGACGGTAGTGGCATGATCGCCGTTGCATATTCCTGGCAGGTGAGGGCTGCAAAAGCGATGCCTCCGCTAAAGCCAGCGGTGAGTGAGACCACACCCGCGAGGAACCCAGCAAAGGGATGCAGCAGACGCGAGAGATAGAGATACTCACCCCCTGACTGCGGCAGCCGACTGGCAAGGCCTCCATAGGCAACGGCTCCCGCAACAGCGATCAAGCCACCGACTACCCAGGCGGCTAAGACGGCCTGTCGCGAGCCGAGTGACTCAAGGGCAAACCCGGATGTGGTGAAGACACCTGAGCCAATCATGCCGGTCACGACCAGCGCAAACAATGTCAGCAGGCCATAGCCACGAGCAGCCTGATTCATGCCTGCATACTTTTTAACGGCTGAGTTCATCGCACATTCATTTCACCTGAAAACAACAACATTGGAAAATCCGTCTCCTAAAAAGCCAACATCCCCACCTCACCGAGCGATAAACTAACGATTTGTCACAGGCATGTGGCTGCCCAACAGAAAACATGAAAGAACACCTTTTCGCCCTCCACTCCAGCACCAGAACTGCTATGCGTGTCTTCACATTCACTGGCTTTTCGCAAACTCAGCCAAAGCCTTGTATCACCGGTTTCGTTGTCCTGCTTTTTTTCTTTCTGCCGATCGACCATCTAACAGCCGTAGCGGCAACACCCACGGTGGGTCATATTGAACGCCTCGATCCACGGCTTGATGATCTGATTCCAGCAGACGCCACGATTGATGTGCTGGCGATGGGCTTCGCCTGGTCGGAAGGACCAGTCTGGGTGACCACTGATGCTGGCGGTCTGCCCGCCGGTTCCCTGCTCTTTAGCGACATTCCCAGAAATCGAATCCACCGCTGGCACCCACAGGAGGGCCTGTCGATTTTTCTAGAACCATCAGGGTTCACGGGAGTTGCCCACAAGGGAAACGAACGAGGCAGTAATGGCCTCGGTATCGATGCTCAAGGAAGACTGCTCTGTTGTGAACATGGTGACCGGCGGCTTAGCGTCCTAACTCCTGCAGGTGGCAAACGCACGCTGGCCGACGCCTGGCAGGGAAAGCGATTCAACAGCCCAAACGATCTTGCAGTGCACTCATCAGGAGCAATCTATTTTACCGATCCACCCTACGGCCTTCCCGGTGGCTTCACGAGTCCTCTCCGTGAAATTGACTACTGTGGCGTCTATCGGCTCAAGCCAACGGGTGAAGTCGATCTGCTCTGCCCTACCATGACTCGACCAAATGGCATCGCCTTCTCGCCCGATGAGAAAAAGCTCTACGTTGCGCAGTCTGACCCTCAAGAACCGGTCTGGAAGGTTTTTACGATTCAGCCTGACGGCAGCCTTGATGCCGGGAAGACCTTTTTTGATGCCAGGCACCTCACACCGATCTACAAAGGAAACCCAGACGGACTTACGGTTGATACCGCCGGCAATCTCTTTGCCACAGGCCCCGGTGGCGTGCTGATTATTTCACCAGACGGCACGCACCTGGGCACGCTGATCACTGAGCAGAAAACAGCAAACTGCTGTTTTGGTGGCGATGGTAAAACCTTGTTTATTACCGCACACACCCTGTTGTGCCGGGTCCGGCTGACCACATCCGGCTGGTGACTCAGTGGCCGGTGGGCCAGGCAAAGAGCCTTAGTCGGTTGCCGTCGGGATCGCTGGTGACCAACTCACGAAAGCCTTCTGGGTGGGTCTTGGGCTCTACTAAATCAGCTCCAGCCTCTCGGAGCCGCACATGGGCGCTGTCGAGATCGACCACCTCAAATCCCAGACTCCAGCGGCCGCTGGCCTCCCCCGCTGCCTCACGACTGAGGATGGCCACCCGGGTATCTCCCGCCTCAAAGAGGGCGTAGCCATCGTCGACCACCCGCACCAGCACCCGCAGCCCCAGCACATTGCGGTACCAGGTGACCATTTCGTCCCACTGGGCAGTGCGGAGTTCAACACTGAAAAGCGTCGGTCGATGATGGATCGGCAGGCTCATGCTGTCACTGTCAGCGGGGCGTTGGCTGGTCCTGGCCCGGGGATGGTCCAGGCCGAGTCAGTTTTCATAGTGGTTGTACCGGGAAGGCCCCTTGCCCGACCAGAGGCCTCCTTTAGCTTTGCTGGCAGATGGCTGCCCTTTCGGAAATTGGCTGAAAAGCCGACAATTTGAAATCTTGTGCCAGGTTGCACTCCCACCCCTTTCCTTCATGACCCAAAACCGACCGATGCCCTCCGCTTCTTCCACTCCCACTGACCAGCCTTCCGCCACCGCCGCCGCCCTCCTGCAGGCCCGTCGTGACAAGCTGGCAAAACTTCATGAGTTGGGAATCGACCCCTGGGGCCAACGGTTCGACAACGCCCAGCCTGTAGCCGTTGTTCGTGAACGGGGCGAAGGCCTCGACCAGACAGCCGACGATGGGCCAACCGTGCGGGTGGCTGGTCGCATCATGCTTCTGCGAAATGCTGGCCGGCTGGTCTTTTTAGATCTGGTCGACCGGACAGGCAGAATCCAGATTATGATCGGCAAGAAACAGGTTGGGCCAGAGAACTGGCCGGTGGTCAGCTGCCTCGATCTGAGTGACATCATTGGCATTGAGGGACGGTTGGGCTACTCAAACTCTGGCGAGATGACCATCTTCGCCAGCAGCATCACGTTTCTGACCAAATCACTGGAAACACCCCCCGACAAGTATCACGGTCTGGTCGATACCGAACTGCGGCAGCGGATGCGGTACCTCGATCTGATTCATGGGGAGGGTGTCCGCGACCGGTTTGTGGCCCGCAGCCGCATCATCGAATCGATTCGCCGAGTCTTGGCTGACCGCGGCTACCTTGAGGTGGAAGGCCCTACCCTCCAAGAGACTGCTGGCGGTGCTGCGGCCCGCCCCTTCAACACCCACCACAATGCACTCGATATTCCTCTGGTCCTACGGATTGCCCTCGAGCTTCACCTGAAGCGGCTTCTGGTCGGTGGCATGGAGCGAGTCTTTGAGTTGGGGCGGGTCTATCGGAACGAAGGCATCAGCCCCCGACACAATCCTGAGTTCACCATGCTGGAAGCCTACGAGGCCTTTGGTGACTACAACACAATGATGGATCTCACCGAGGCCGTGCTGCTGGCGGCAGCCGAAGCAGCTGGCGCCCCGGAGACCTTCAGCTGGATGGGGCATGAAGTCAGCCTCAAGCCCCCCTTCCCCCGCCGCCGCTACGACGACCTGCTTGCAGAGGTGACCGGCTGTGACCCTGCCGATCCTACCAGCGTGGCAGCAGCTGCGGCCCGCCATGAGATTGAGACCACCGGCCGGCATCCGGACGTCATCAAGAGTGAACTCTTCGAAGCCACCGTCGAAAAGACCCTATCAGGCCCAGTCTTTGTCATTGACTATCCCGCCTCGGTCTGCCCGCTGACGAAGCGCAAGGCAAATGACCCAACCATTGCCGAGCGGTTTGAGCTCTATGTCGCTGGGATGGAACTGGCCAATGCCTACACCGAGCTGAATGACCCTGACCTGCAGGAAGAACTCTTCCGCACCCAGCTGGATGGGCTGCCCGAGGATGAATCGATGGCCCGCATGGACACCGACTTTATCAAGGCGCTGCGACATGGCATGCCGCCGGCTGGTGGCCTGGGCATCGGCATTGATCGGCTGGTGATGTTCCTGACCCAGGCGAGTTCCATTCGCGATGTGATCTTGTTTCCAATCCACCGCCCGCACGGTGGTGGCTGAGGCCACAACTCATCTCATGTACAAACTCTTGCTTTGCTGGCGGTACCTCCGCACCCGTTGGATTGCTTTGGCCAGCGTCATCAGCGTGACGCTCGGCGTGGCGACCATGATCGTCGTCAACGCCGTCATGGCTGGATTCTCCAACGAAATGCAGACCCGCATTCACGGCATCCTCTCGGACCTGGTCTTTGAAAGCCACTCGCTCTCAGGGTTTGAAGATCCCGTCTGGCACATGGAAGAGATTCAGCGGGCCGCCGGCGACCAGATTGCCGGCATGACACCAACCGTGGCCGTTCCGGCGATGCTCAGCTTTCAGGTGCGGGGCCAGTGGGTTACCAGGCAGGTGATGTTCATCGGCATCGACCCGGCCACCCATGCGCAGGTCAGCGACTTTGGCCAATACCTGCAACACCCAGCCAACCGCCAGCAACTTTCTTTTGATCTGCGGGAGGGTGGCTACGACACTACCGACAGCCAGAGCCCAACCGACACCCCCACGAGGCCAGCCCTCGAACATGCCGGCTGGCCTCATCGGCGGATGCGGGTTGAACGGGAACGGCTCTGGAAGGAGCGGCAGGCAGCACAGGCCGAAGCCGGGCCGGCCCAATCAGTCGACCAGCAGGTGGATGCCGTGCTGGCCGCCACCAGTCCACCAGCAGCCAGTCCTACGGACGGCGACGACGCGGCCACCACCCCAGCAGCACCTCGGCAGAACCCCTTCCAACAGGCCCGTCCTGAACAGGGGCGTGTGATGGACTTGGCCAAAGAACAGTTCACGGGCATCGTGCCCGGCATTGGGCTGGCCAGTTTCCGTTCGCGGGACGGCACCGACCAGTTCCTCACCCTGCCGGGTGACGATGTGAAGATCACCTTTCCAACGGCCGGCACCCCACCCAAGGCGGTCAGCGATACCTTCACCATTGTTGATTTCTATGAAAGCAAGATGAGTGAATACGACTCAAACTTTGTGTTTGTGCCAATTGACGCCCTCCAGCGGATGCGGGGCATGATCGACCCGCAGACCGGGATTCCCAGCGTCAACTCGATTCAGATCAAACTCAAACCGGAGGCTGATCTCAACGAAGTCCGCGACCGGCTCCGGAAGGTATTTCCCGCCGACCTCTACGCCATCGCCACCTGGCGCGACAAGCAGGGGCCACTGTTGTCGGCAGTCGACATGGAGATGGCTGTTCTGAATATCCTGCTGTTCCTCATCATTGCGGTGGCCGGTTTCGGCTGCCTCAGGGATTGCCGGCATCTTTCTTGGCTACGGTCTTTTCCTCGGGCTGGTTGGGGCCGGGGCGGGCCTCGCCCTTGGGCTCGGCATTACCTGGAACATTAATCAGATCCGACAGGCAGTTGAATGGTGCACGGGGGCACGGGTTTTTGATCCCTCCATCTATTACTTCTTTCAGATTCCGACCATCGTCAATCCCATCACGATTGGCTGGATCATTGTTGGCGCAGTAGCGATTGCCATAGCCTCAAGTGTCCTACCGGCCGTTCGGGCAGCCCGACTCCATGCCGTGGAGGCGTTGCGACATGAGTGAGTCAGCGAATTCAAATCCGCCCCCGGCCATGCTCGAGACGCGACAAATCCGCAAGCGGTATCGGTCGGGCAGTTCCACGCTTGAGGTGCTCCGCGGCGTCGACTTTCAACTTGATCCGGGTGGCTTCGTGGCGGTGGTAGGGCAGAGCGGCTCTGGGAAAAGCACCCTGCTGCACATGATGGGCTTGCTCGACGCACCCGATGGTGGAGAGGTCTGGCTCGATGGGAGCCGCATCGACAATCTGCCGCCACGGGAACGCGACCGGCTGCGAAACCGGGCCATCGGCATGGTCTTTCAGGCCTACCACCTGCTGCCCGAATTAACCGCCTTGGAAAATGTGCTGACGCCGCTGCTGATCCGTCACGGCATCTGGGACTGGTTCAGTCGCAGGCAGACCGCTCGTCGTGAGGCCGAAGCCTTGCTCGACCGGTTCGGCCTTGCCGACCGCATGCACCATCGGCCACGGCAGCTCTCAGGGGGTGAAATGCAGCGGGTGGCAATCGCCCGGGCATTGATCACCCATCCCCGGGTACTGCTGGCCGACGAGCCGACCGGCAATCTGGATGAGGAAAGTGGTGCCGGTATCATCACCGCCCTCACTGAGTTGAACCGGGAGAAAGGGCTTTCTATAGTGCTCGTCACGCACGATGCTGATATCGCCCGGCAGGCCCGCGGAATCGTGCGGCTGACCGCTGGCAAGGTCGAAACCATTCCGCAGGATGCGACCGGTTCGGCTGCCTGATAACCAACTGGCAGTGGTCTGGCCCGCTGCTTTCTATCGCTCACCGGCCCCATAGGACATTCGCCTTATGCCTCGCACCATTTTCATGAACAACCGCCTTGTTCCCGAGGACGAGGCCCGGGTGAGTGTCTTTGACCATGGCCTGCTCTACGGGGATGGTGTCTTTGAAGGCCTGCGCAGCTACGCCGGTCGGGTCTTTCGGCTGGATGAACATCTCGACCGGCTCTGGGCCAGTGGTCGGGCGATCTGCCTGGAGATCCCACTCTCCAAAGAGGCCATGGCCCAGGCCGTAATCGACACGCTGGCTGCCAACTCACTTGACGATGGCTACATCCGTCTGATCGTCACCCGTGGTGCTGGCACCCTGGGGCTCGACCCCAACCGGTGCAGTGACCCCCAGGTGATCATCATCGCCGACACCATCAGCCTGTACCCACGGGAGTTCTATGAACAGGGGCTGCGGATCGTCACAGCCGCCACCCAGCGGATTCAGTCGGCCGCCCTCTCTCCACGAATCAAGTCGCTGAACTACCTCAACAACATCATGGCCAAGCTTGAGGGGCTGCAGGCTGGCTGCGTTGAGGCCCTGATGCTCAACCACAAAGGAGAGGTGGCCGAATGCACTGGTGACAATGTCTTTGTGGTTCGCGCAGGACGGCTGCTCACGCCTCCCCCCGATGCCGGGATCCTCGAGGGCATCACCCGCAATGCGGTCATGGAACTGGCCGACTCAGCCGGAATCAACTGCCGGGAGGCCACCCTGACAAGGCACGATCTCTACACGGCTGATGAATGCTTCCTGACTGGCACAGCAGCCGAGGTTATCCCTGTGGTTCAAATTGACGGCCGGATGATTGGCCAAGGCACACCTGGCCCGATCACCCGCCAGCTTACCGACGCCTTTCACAAGCTCGTCCGGCAGTAGCCGCGAGCAAAGCCAGACGCCAGGGGCTATTCATCACCGAGGCCCTCGTACCGTGAGGTGTAGCCCGGCTCTTGCGAGCGAACCAGCTCGGCTTCGTACTCAGTCATGATGCGACTCTGAAGCATTTCTCGACAACTGGCATTGATGGGATGGGCAATGTCAGCATAAAGCCGGACACGGCCATCAGGATCACGGGGCAGGTGCTTGTCGTTGAGCTTGCTCCCACATTGATTGCAGAAGGCGGCCTTGAGGGGATTCTTAAAACTACATTTTCGACAGTGCCCACAGAGCTTCCGACTCGGCATGGCCACAAAGGGACCGCTCGGCCCTCCGATGAGTTTGAGGTCACGAATCACAAAACTGCCAGCGATCGTGATTGAGCAGAAGGCCAGCAGCCGTTCTGCAGCGTTCTCGACGAGCTTGATGCGGACTTCTGTGATCTCCATGCCTTCCCCCGTATCGTCTCCGCAGCGATGATCTCCCCAGATCACCGGCTGCGGCCAGGACATCAGATTTCAACCAGTGGCGGAGACACCAGCCGGCCGGGCAGCAGGCGACCCTGAAAGACACCCGGCCAGCCGGCGGCATCCAATCGTGCCGCCAACGCCTGCGCCTCATGCGCCGTGCGACAGAGACTAAAACAGGCACTCCCACTGCCGGTGAGCAAGGGACGTACTGCTCCAGCCTGAGCCATGGCCGCCAGCAGTTGGTCAACAGCTGGCGCCAACTGCCGGGCAGGCGGCTCCAGCATGTTGTGCATGAGCGGCAAAGCCTGCCGGAAGTTTCCCGCTGAAAGGGCTGCTGCCAGCTGAGCCGCTTCACCCCGCCGAGTGGTGTCGGGACGACAGGCGGCATAGACCGCCCCGGTGGCGAGGCCTTCAGCAGGGCAGGCAATGACCACCGGAAGTGGTCGAATACCCCGAACCGCCGTGACCTGCTCACCCCGACCAGAAACCAGGCCAGGTGATCGCAGAAAAAACCAGGGGATGTCACTTCCCAGTTCAGCTGACAATGCCGCCAGTTGTTCAGTCGACCAGTCCAAATTCCAAAGGCGAGCTGCCGCCCGCAGGGTGGCGGCAGCATCACTCGAACCGCCGGCCAGACCAGCACCGGAGGGAATCTCCTTTTCGAGTTCAATCGCCACCCCAGCAGCCACCCTCGCCCGCTCAGCCAACAGCCGCGCTGCCCGCAACACCAGATTGCTCTCATCGGCTGGGACATCACGAGCCAACTGCCGCCCCACACCGGCGGCCAGCCGCCCTTTGAAGCGAACGGTGAGCGAAAAGACTCCGGCCGGCTGTCTCCGCACCCGGAGCCGGTCATGCAACGTGACCGGTACCATGAGGCTTTCTATCTCGTGAAAGCCGTCGGGCCGCCGATCAAGAACAGCCAGAGAAAGATTTAGTTTGGCCGGTGCCTGCAGATGCACCACACCCGCTGCATTCACCTGTGCATTATCGGCAACCACCGCTGGTTTCCTTTCACGAGTCAGGAGGGCACGGATCATGCCCTCAGCATCGTGCAGCAGGTTCACCCAACAGTTCACCAGGACCAACGTTCCC
>RGBY01000081.1 GCA_009919445.1 Planctomycetia bacterium | reverse complement strand
GCGAAATCACATACCTTCAACCACCTTGCGCACGAACTGGGCGTGAAGGTCATTCACTGCAGCGAGCGAGACACGCAGATTTCTGATCGTCCCAAAGAAGTCGATGAATTCGTAAACACCTGGAGCGTTGAGGGCTTTCGTGAAGAAGGCACCACCACTGCCGAAATGGGCTGGGGCACACATGAAAAAGAACTGCCGCCATTCGCCTACGAGCACGACAATGGACCGGGCAGCCAGATTTGCCTGGCCAGGATGGGCATGAACACCTTCGTGGCCAGTTGGGTCCCGCACTACACCATTACAGGCATGGTCGTGCGACATGGCGAAGCCTTTAGCATTACCGAAAAACTCTCCGTTCGAGATGATGGCGGCAAGACCGTCTATCGCCCGACCGTCCATTACGCCTACTGCCCCTGTGATGCGGCCATTGCCAGCCTCTGGGAACTCCGCGGCTACGACTATCAACTCCAGCCGAGGGCCCGCATCATGACCGATGAAATTACCAGCGGTGCAGACATTCTTGGTGCACTGGTCATGGGCCACCCATTCAATTCTTGGTGGTGCGGCAGTGATCTTTCGATTGAAGAGTCACGACGCCTCGTCCCTCATCAAAATGCGACCACTATGCAGGTGGCTATTTCGGTGGTCGCCGCCTGCATGTGGATGATCGAGAATCCAACTGAGGGCGTGAAGCTGCCGGATGACCTTCCCCACGACTATGTCCTGGGAATTGCCAAGCCCTATCTCGGCAAATTTATTTCGACCCCATCCGACTGGACGCCACTGAAGCACTACTCGAATGCTTTTGACGGCTACAACCGCCCAGCCATCGATCCCGACGACCCGTGGCAGTTCAAAAACTTCCTGCTGACGGACGGCGGCTGACCGGGTGGCGACGCGGAAAGCACGGGCATCCCTGCCCGCCTTTCCGTGGGGCAGCCTGATACGAAGCCAAGGTTTGTATCAGTCCGTTTGCGCTCACCGGCGGGTTCCTGCGGTCGGGGCTACCGCATTCCCCCTAACAAGCCGCGAGCGGAAGCGAGCGGACAGCAGCACGCGAAACCCGAAAGGCACCCCTAGCGAAGGGCAGCCCGTGCCAGTGAGTCGGGCTCACTGGCAAGCGCAGCCTGGAGGGCGAAGCGCTGCCAGTGTGCAGGGAGCGGCGGCCACGATGGCCGCTGCGACCGTTCGGCGAAACGGCACGGGCTGCCCTGAGCGGTCCTCCTATCACTCTGACACCCGCACGCCGGCACCCCGAAACGGCATAGGCACCTTGACCGCCAGATCCTTCCGCTATCCTTACGCCACCCAGTCGCCCCCGGACACCCCCACCGGATACCATTGGTTCCATGAATAAAAAGACCCTGCTCGACCTTGCGAAAACTCACGGCACCCCCCTGTTCGTCATTGATCATGCCGAACTCCGGAAAAACTATGCCCGGTTCCGCAAGCATTTTCCGCGGGTGCAGGCGTACTATGCGGTGAAGGTCAACAGCGATCCTGCCATTGTTGAAACCTTCTACAACCTGGGCGGCAGCTTTGATGTTGCCAGCATGCAAGAGTTCCACACGGTCTACCAGTTCATCAAGGACCTGCCGGCAAAAGACCGCCAGGACTTCATCTGGGACAAGGTCATCTACGCCAATCCCATCAAGCCAATCGAGACTCTCCGTGAACTCGATCGCTACAAGCCGCTCGTCACCTACGACAATCAGGAAGAGGTCAAAAAAATTGCTGAGCACGCACCTCATGCCGGGCTGGCTCTGAGGCTGCGAGTCCCAAACACCGGGTCGATGGTCGAACTGTCGAGCAAATTCGGCGCTCTGCCGGGAGAAGCAGTCGATCTCATCGCCTATGCCCATGACCATGGGCTCACGGTGGAGGGGCTGTCATTTCATGTTGGCAGCCAATGCACCAATCCAGAAAACTACATTCAGGCTTTGCATCTCTCGGCTGGTATCTTTGCCGAAGCCAAGGCTCGTGGCTTTGCGTTACAACTCCTCGATATCGGCGGTGGCTTTCCTGCCGCTTATGATGCGAGCGTCCCGGCCTTCGCCGAGCTCGCCAAAAAAATCAACCATGAACTCAACCGGCTTTTTCCTGAGCCAATCGAGATTCTTGCCGAACCAGGTCGCTTTCTTGTCGCTTCTGCTGGCTCAGCCGTTTCCAAGATCATCGGCAAGGCAACGCGTGGTGACAAACTCTGCTACTACGTCGACGATGGTGTCTATCACACCTACTCGGGCATCATCTTCGACCACTGCACCTACCCCATGAAGAGTTTCAAATCAGGCCCCAAACAGATCTGCGCCGTCTTCGGCCCGACTTGTGATGCGCTCGATACCATCAGCCTGGCGGAACAACTTCCCGAACTCAACCTGGGCGACTATCTCTACAGCGACACGATCGGGGCCTACTCTGCTGCCAGTTCGACCCATTTCAATGGATTTCCGCCAGCAACGGTCATCCACATCAATCGCTGAGGCAGCACGCTAGCGGCCACTTCCCTGGGGATTGGTCACCGCCTCAAGTACCCGATCGAGGCTAAAACTGCCGGGCTTCTGCCGAGGCGGATACTCAACAAAACTCTGCAGCCAGCGACTCACGTATGCGGCGGCGGGAGCGAAGGCAAACATTCGCTCGGCCCGCCAACGGCCGTAATCGATCGCCTCATGATCCGCCCGCTCAAAGGGGTCGCTCCGCAGGTTGAAGAGCTTCGGCAGCCGCAACTTCACAAATGGCTCTTGCCAGACATTGATGCCATGAGCCCGTTGCTCGAGGAAGCAGATCTTCCACTGGTCGTAGCGAAGGGCCGCCACGTCTCCATCATCGGTCCAGTAAAGAAACTCATGCCGGGGCCAATCGGCCTTGGCCTGCAGGGCCGGCAGCAGGTTGTAGCCATCGAGATGAACCCGATAGGTCATGTCATTGACTTTCCGACCGGTGAGTAGATCTTCCTTTGTGGTTGAATCACCAGCAGCAGCCAACAAGGTTGGCAGCATGTCTTCATGAGCGCCAATCTCATTGATTACGGTGCCGGGCTGAATGACACCTGGCCAACGAACCGCACAAGGCACCCGATAGCCACCCTCCCAGTTGGTGTTTTTCTCGCCACGAAACATGGTGGTGCCCCCATCAGGCCAACTCATTGCCTCCGCACCGTTATCGGTGGAGTACATCACAATCGTGTTGTCAGCCAGGCCCAGTTCCTCAAGCCGGTCAAGCAGTTGACCGACGTGGCCATCATGTTCAACCATGCCGTCTGGGTAGATGCCGAGCCCAGTCTTGCCCTCAGACTCAGGCTTCAGGTGCGTCCAGATATGCATCCGGGTGGAGTTCCACCAGATGAAAAACGGCTTGCCCGACTCCTTTGACCGCTGCATGAAGTCAAGTGTTTTGGCGGTCACCTCTTCATCGATCGTCTCCATCCGCTTTTTGGTCAATGGCCCGGTGTCGGTGATACGACCATCGGCAAACGAGTGAATCACCCCCCGTGGCCCAAACCGCTTCTTAAACTCAGGGTTTTTCGGATAGTCCGGATGCTCTGGCTCTTCTTCGGCATTGAGGTGATAGAGATTGCCGTAGAACTCATCGAAGCCGTGACTGGTCGGCAGCATTTCATCGCGATCTCCGAGATGATTCTTGCCAAACTGCCCGGTCATGTAGCCGCGTGCCTTCAGCAGCGTGGCGATTGTGGGATCTTCCTTTTGCATCCCTTCCGGAGCACCCGGCAGGCCAACCTTGGTCAGGCCTGTACGGATCGGCGACTGCCCCGTAATGAAGGCGGCCCGCCCTGCGGTGCAACTCTGTTGGCCGTACCAGTCTGTGAAGAGACCACCTTCTCTGGCGATGCGGTCGATGTTGGGTGTGCGATAGCCCATCACCCCCAGGTTGTAGCTGCTGATGTTGAACTGCCCGATGTCGTCACCCCAGATCACCAGAATGTTGGGACGGCCGCTCTCAGCAGCCTAAAAGTCAGACAACCGCATTGCAACTTCTCCTCAACAGGTTTTTTGGGGGGCCGACTCCACCCGACCGACCGCAGCGAGCAGTATACTGTTTTTCACTTCGCTGCAGGGAAGCAGGGAACCTGACTCGCGCAACACCAGATGCGTTTACAGCGAGGGACGGACCGCTTCAATCAGGTGATAGCCCTTGACCATTTCCTGCGCGACATCATTCCAGGTCTGCGGCAGGTGCTCGAGGTACCAGTTTGGCTGCTTGGTGACAATCAGCAATGTGCCACCCGGGGCCAAGGCCATTCGGGCGGCCTCGACAAACATGTCGGCAATCCGAAAGTCGGCATAGTACGGAGGATTCGCCAGCGTTAGGTCATAGCCGCCCGGATCGGGAACACGCCCCTCGGCCTCAAGGGCCACGGTCAGATTCGGCAGGTGGTTGTATTCAGCTGCTCGCTGCAGGCAGTCGACCGCTCGCGCAGAGGAATCGAGGGCATGAACTTCAATCGAGGGATGCCTGGCGGCCAGCCCCAGGCTGACACAGCCGGACCCACAGCCCAGTTCCAGCACACGGGCGCCTTCGGCAAGATCAACGGCGTTGAGAAGATGCCGAGCTGCCGGGTCGATGCGACGATGGGCAAACACGCCGGGACGGGTAAAGGCCGTCAGCAGCCGATCACGGTCACGAAAGACCACTTCACTGCCAAAGTCCCGGATCTTCTTCAGTGGACTGGTTTTTTGCACGATGTAGCAGACTGTTTCCGGCTTGTCTGACTCATCAGGGCGAACCCGGACCGTCTCGCCAGTTGCAGCCAACTGCTCACGCAGCCACCGATCCCGTGCGTTGTCGATGGCCGCAACCAAATGGCCACCAATGGCGAGCCTCTCGAAAACAGATTGCAGGATGTCACGGGTCAGTTCCGCTTCCCCAGACTTGAAGACAGGCACGACGGCGAGGTCATACGGACGACCATCACTGGTCGCTGGAGGATCAGCTGAACAGAACAGCCTGAGTGCCCTAGGGGGCCGCGGCAGGCCGCGTTCCAGAAGTTGTTCCTGGTAGCGGTCAAGAAACCAGAGATTGACCTCAGCCTCGGGCCGCGTCTCGGCGAGCGAGAGTGCCGCCTGACCACGGCCGAGGGTCGTGCAAAGCAGCCGGTCACCCGGCAGGCCGGCTGCAATGCGAACCGCATGAGCCTCTGCTGGACGGGCGGGGGGAAGTGCTTCAAGAATCGTTTCCATACCGGCAGCATACCCTGCAGCGACCAGGTGTCTCTTCTGCGACCGGCTGGCTCAGGGCAGCGGCTGGAGCGTCAGGGGGTCTCGCAGCGGCAGGTGCTCGACCTTCCCTCCGAAAAACTGCTCCATGCTGGCACGCTTCTCCAAATCACCGGCCGCAATGGCCTCCCAGTTGCCGACCACCAAGATCGCCATCTGGTCGGGATCAAGATATTTTTTCGCCACCCGCAGCAGATCGTCTTTGGTGACGGCCCGAACCTTCTCGCGATAGGTCTGCCAGTAGTCGGCGGGCCGCTTGGTCCATTCATCATTCACGAAGACCTGAAGCGTCTGGGGCTTACTCTCAAACTGGCGTGGGAAGGTCTCGATCAGGCCCTGCTTGGCAACCTCAAGTTCCTCATCGGTGACAGGCTGCTCCCGAATCGCCCTGATTTCATCGAGCACAATCTTCGTCGCCAGGGCGACTGTTGCGTTTTTACTTTCAAAAGTTGCCTGGAACGCACCTGGGTAATCAGTCCGCTCAGCCAGAATGGACCGCACCGAGTAGGCAAGCCCTTCGTTACTGCGGACTTTCTGCATGAGCCGACTGGTGAAACCACCAGCACCCAGGATCTCATTGAGCAGTTCAAAGGGGATGGCATCTGGGTCATCACGCTGGATCGCCCGCTTGCCGAGCACCACCTTGCCCTGCGGAATATCCTTGGGCACATGGTAGAGGCCAGCTGCCAGAACCTCAGTCGGCGGTGCCGGAGCAGCCGCCTCCGGCCCCCGCTCCCAACCAGCCAACGCCTTTGACAGCTTTTCGAGCATCGCTTCAGTGGCAAAGTCACCCGAAACCGCAACAATCATGTTGCCGGGGTGGATGATCTGATCATGCAGGGCCTTCAGTGCAGCCTGATCAATTCCTTCAACGCTGGCCGCTGTTGGCTGGCTCGCTTCGAAGTGATCCCAGCCATACAGCAGGGCCTTCCACTCTCGTGCGAGAATTGACGACGCGTTGTCGTTTCGCTGTTTGAGCGATTCAACCAGTCGGGCCTTGACCACCTGCAGTCGCTGCTGATTGAAGGCCGGCGCCTTGAGCATGGTCAGAAACAGTTGCAGGCTTTCGTCAAAATTTTTCGCCAGGGCATTCATGCTCGCGGTCGTAAAGGTTGCGCCCGCCACCACCGAGACCTCGGTGGCGAGGAAATCGAGCGTTTCGTCGACCAGAGCAGGCGTCATGTCGCCGGCCCCACCTTCTCGCACCATCCGTGCCATCATTGAGGCCAGGCCAGGCGTGCTGGCTGGGTCAAGCGAACTGCCGCCCTTGAAGGTGATCGCCAGGTTAATCAGTGGAAATTCGTGCGACTCGGCGACATAGACAACCGTGCCATCGGCCAAGACCTTCCGAAACTCTCCCGCCGGAGGTGGCTGAAAGGCGAGCGGCTGAAACTCGATAGCCTCTGGCCGTGGCGGAATCGCCACGGCAGTCGAAGCCATGACACCCCCAAGGACAACGAGCGCAAAGGCAACGAGAAGCCCCGTTGTTCGCTCCCTGTGCCGGGTGAGTGACCACGTTGATGAAAGAACACTCATCATAGACTTCCTCACTTCACAGCCTCCTCGCCAACGGGCTGCTCACCACCCCGTCGGTAAATCGCCACGCTACGATTCGACTCATCGAAATAACGGTTGGCCACCCGCTTGATCTCCGCTGCGGTCACTGCCTCGTACCGCACCGGGGTTTCGTTGATCTCTTGCCAGTTCAGCAGTGCTTCGTAGAAGGCCAACTGAATTAAGAGCGACATATTGTCTTCGAGCCGCCGATAACAAGAGGCCGCCACCCGGTTTTTCACTTTCCGAAGTTCTCGCGGAGAGACCTCTTCAGCCTGGAGGCGGGCAAGTTCCTCATACCAGGCCTGTTCGAGCATCTCCGGAGTCGCCTCACCTCGGGTCGTGCCGCTGAAGGAGAACAGCCCGGCATACTTGCGGGTATCGGAACTTGCCGATGCGGTCGCCGCAATTCCCCTCCCTTCGACCATCGTGCTGTAGAGCCGGCCAGTACGTTCGTTGAGGATCTCAGCCAGCATGTCGAGCGGGTAACTGTCGGCATGCCCCGCCGGGACTGTGTGATAGCGAACTTCAAGGGAGGGCGGAAAGTCACCCACCGCATTCATCCGCTGTTCGGCCAGCTGCTCGACCTCAAGCGTCACCACCGGGGGCGGCTTGTTACTGCCCGGGTCGAGCCTGGAAAAATACTGCTGAATAGTGGCCTTGGCCTGCTTGGGGTCAAAGTCACCGACGATGATGCCGAACAGGTTGCCGGGCCGATAGTAGGTGTTCCAGTAAACCTGCGCCTGCTCAAACGTGTAACTGTTTAAGTCACTCGGCCAACCAATCACCGGCCAGGAGTAGCCGCAGGATGCCCAGAACATCGAGTTGAACTGTTCCTGAAACCGTCCGGTTGGCGTGCTGTCGGTTCGCAGCCGTCGTTCTTCATGAACGACATCACGCTCTGAATAAAACTCACGGAAGACACTGTCGTTGAGCCGGTCACTTTCCATCCAGGCCCAGAGTTCAAGCTTGTTTGAGGGCACCGTGATGAAGTAGCAGGTGAGGTCATAACTGGTGAAGGCGTTCATCCCACTGCCGCCACCCTTTGTGTAGACCTGATCGAATTCATCTTTGATGATCGTGGCTGTGGCCGGGCCAGCCGCTCCCCGGCCCTGCTGGGCACGGATGAGCGTATCGAGCTTGCCCCGCAGGTTCCGCAGTTGCGGTGTGTCGTTGGCGGGGTCCCATGGATCGTCGATCTCGCCAAGCCGAAACCGTTCGTATTGTTGGGTCCAGACGATCTGATTAATTTCGTCTCTGATTTTTTTCTGCTCAACACGAAAGGTGCGGTCTTTGTCAGGGTCACTGGTCCCGATTGTGTTGGTTCCTTTGAACATCATGTGTTCGAAGAAGTGGCTGATGCCAGTGATCCCGGGTCGCTCATTGACGCTGCCCACGCGGGCCACCCAACCGGCACTAACGACGTTGGGCTGGTCCTCTCGTGGAACCAGCAGAAACTGCATGCCATTGGGGAGCGTGAACTCCTCTACCGCCACCTGCTGAGCCTCAGCCTGCCGCGGCACACTCAGCAGGGCGACTGCCACAAGCAGTCCAAAACACCATCGCTGCATCGATAACCATCCGCTCTGAAAAACCTTGGTCAAGCCATTCGATTGCGTCTTGCGACGAACCGCCTCTGGCGTGGTTATACCGTCACCGCGACCTGACGTGCAGACGAAGTGTCCTGCAAAAGCCAGAGGGGGCTCGCTGGCCGGTCAACCGGGGCCTGTTGCCCACGGCCCGGTGCCCAAGGGAGGTGTCGCAGCCGAGACGAATCGCCGCTGCGTAGAGTTTCTTACGGACGGACGCCGAAACCACCAGCTTCGCCAGCCTCCCGGAGAGCCAGACCATGCCGACCCTTGATCGCCCCGACCCTGTCATTTTGGAGCATGTTCTCGCCGAACATCGCGAACTGTTTCAGCTCATTTCTCAGACTTTGGCCGCCTTCAACAACACGGGCAATGGTGACCGACCACTGGGAAAACGCCGGGAATATGCCCGTTCCCGCATCGAGTTGCTGCGGAGCCACCTGCAGGCTCACTTCGCCCAGGAAGAATCAGGGGGCTTCCTCGAGGAGGCTGTTTCCCGAATCCCACGCCTAGGCCGCCGCATGGAGGAAATTCTGCGCGAGCATCCGGCACTCGTAACCGAACTCGACAGCCTGGTGGCCGCTCTGGCAAGATCGCGGCTGTCAGAGGCTGGCTGGCAGCAGGCTCGTCGGCAATTCCAGGCCTTTGTCGGTCACCTTCAGGCACACGAGAGGAGCGAGCATGCAGTCTTGCAAGAAGGCTACAACGAGGACTTGGGGCTGGTCGATGACAAACCGCGTGACCCTCAGCAGCACATTACCCCTCACCCTGATCGGCCTCGCCATCCTCGTTAGGCCAGGAGTAGCGGCTGAGCCAACCGCCGCGCAGCCGGATGACGTGGCGGTTTTCATGCAGGCGAAGCTGAATCACGCCAACGATGTACTCGCCGGCCTGGCTCTGGCCGACTTTGACAGGATCCGCAGAGGGAGCCAGAAGCTGGCATTGGCCAGTCAGGCATCGAGTTGGCAGGTGCTGCAGTCAGAAGAGTATGCCCGCCAGAGTGTTGCCTTTCGGCGGGCCTGCGAACGGCTGGAGCAGGCCGCCCGAGAAAAAAACCTGGATGCTGCGGCACTCACCTGGATGGAGGTGACCATGAAGTGCGTGCACTGTCACCGCTATCTGCGTGATGATGTAAACAGTTCACTGACCGGTTTGCCGTTGGGCACAAAACTCTTCTTGAGATCAACGGCCGATTCGATCTGCCCCAGATCAATCAACACTGCTGGTTCTTCGTTCTGAGTGGCCCAGAAGCCAATCAGGCCGAGGCTTGGCGACTGGACAACAAAGCCATGGGGCAAAACAATATCGTCTTCGGTAGGGCCGGTTGCTGAGTCCTGCTGGCTGCGAACATCACTGTCCCACAAGAGTTTTCCTGGTGACGCAAACGGACCGCAGCCTGGTTGCGCCGATGACGATCGCTGACGAAGCTACATCTCAGGCAAAAACAACCGTGCGGCGACCGTGGACAAAGACCCGGTCTTCCAAGACCAGCCGTACGGCTCGGGCGAGCACCAGTTTTTCTACATCACGACCGGCCTG
>RGBY01000009.1 GCA_009919445.1 Planctomycetia bacterium | reverse complement strand
AAGACCACCTGCTTCGAGTAGAAATGCCGGCAGGCGGTAGTGCGGCTGCGGCCTTTCTGAGCCGGCCCGAAATCGTCTCCAAGTTTCAGCAGGCCTTAAGCGAACGAGCCGGCCAGCCCTGCCGGTTCACGGTGACCTGCCGGCAGGCAGACCCGGCCTCGGCAGCTGCCCCTGGTGGTCAGCCTCAGCCAGCCGCCGCAGCTGAGCGTGGTCGGGCCCGAGGCGTTTCTTCAGCCGCCCTGCTCCGAGAGGCAATGGAACACCCCCTCGTTGATCACGCCCGCACGATTTTCGATGCCGCCATTCGCAAGGTTGAGCCACCCCGGCGGCGGCCCCCACCACCACCTGATGCGTCGGCCGAAGCCACCTCACCGGATGCCCAAGGAACACCCTAATGGCTGATCGTGTCTCTCCCATTGGTCGTCTGATCGACGCCTTCGCAAGTCTGCCAAGCATCGGTCGCAAAAGCGCCGAACGGCTCGCCTATCACGTTCTGAAAATGCCCCATGACGAGGCGCTGGCATTTGCCGAGAGCATTCGAGCCGTTAAGGAGAACCTGCGGCCCTGCAAAACCTGCTTCAATCTGACCGAATCTGACCAGTGCGACATCTGCACCGACCGCCGCCGCGATTCCAGTCTGCTGTGTGTGGTCGAGCAGGTTCGTGACCTGCTGGCAATTGAGGCGGCGGGAAGCTTCCGGGGCCGCTACCACGTTCTCCAGGGCAGGCTGGCACCGCTCGATGGTGTCGGGCCAGAACAGCTTTCGATCGACGCCCTCATCAAACGACTCCAGCAGGGTGAGATTCGTGAAGTGATCATGGGGACGACCCCGAATGTCGAAGGTGATGGCACCGCTCTGGCCATTGCCTCGCGACTGGCAGGCCTGCCCGTGACGATCACGCGACTGGCCCGTGGCCTGACTGTTGGTGCCTCGCTGGAGCAGGCAAATCGGGACATGCTTGCCGACGCCATCGCCAGCCGGCAGCCCTTCTAGGCAACTCTCGTTCGTTGTGGGCCGGCTCGTTGCCTGGTTGCTGGCCCAGCCGTTTCCGCCACTGACCGGCTTTGGCTCGAGAATGGTATATTTCTGGTGCGGACAGCATCGGTGCCTGTCCGACTCGAGCCACAGTCAATCGAAACGAGCACGCTCATGTCGATGAGGATGTCCTTCGGCCAGGATATGCGGATGGCGCAAAAGCAGGTGCTTGCGCCCCGCATGATCCAGTCGATGGAGATCCTGCAACTGCCGCTGATGGCGCTCGAAGAGCGAATCGAACAGGAAATCCAGAACAACGAAACGCTGGAACTCGTCGAGCCGGAAGCCGAGCAGGCTGAGGCCAACGAAGGGCCGGTGGAACCGGGTCCGCAGTCGACCGCCGAACAGCCCTTGGTGGTTGACCAAGAGCACGCCAATCAGGCTGACTTTGAGCGGTCTTATGACTGGTCGGCAGAATACCCAGACATCGATGACGATCGGCGGCGATCCTCTGCCGGCCGCATGGACGAGGTTTCTGACCGCTATCTCGACGCGATGGCCAACATGGAGGATCGCCCGGAAACCCTCTTTGACCATCTGCACGAGCAACTCTCCAACTATGACCTCGCAGAAGATGTGCGTCAGGCGGCCGACAAGGTGATTTTCAATCTCGATGCCAACGGCTACCTGCCGATGCCGCTGGAAGAACTGATTGATCCTGTGCCGACTGATGCTGAGGGCCATCCGTCCGAGCCCGACCCAGAGGCCTTCCGTGAGGCACAGCGGCAGGCTCTTGAGGCCGGTCTCAAAGTTGTGCAGAGCATGGATCCTCCTGGGGTGGCTGGTCGCGACCTGAAGGAATGCCTACTCCTCCAGATTGACGAACACGCACCTCATGCCAGTCAGCTCCGCCAGTTGATTCGTGATCACCTCGAAAATCTGGCTGCCAACAGGCTGCCCCTGATTGAGCGAAAAACAGGGCTTTCGATTGAAGCAATCGAAAGCCTTCGCGATGAGTTACACGGCCTGCAGCCCAAGCCTGGGGCGATCTTCAGCCTGCCGTTCGTGCCGCCGGTGAAGCCCGATGTCTATGTCGACCAGCAGCCCGACGGAAGTTGGAAGGTGCGTCTCGAAGACGTCGACCTTCCGAGCCTGCGGATCAGCCCGACCTATCGGCGGATGCTGCAATCAAACGAGACCGACCCACAGACCCGCGACTACATCAAACGCAAAATTAACTCAGCCCAGTGGCTGATTGAGGCCATTGAGCAGCGGCGTAGCACGCTGCTCAAGACTGCCCAGGCAATCGTTGACCACCAGACTCGTTTCTTCACAGATGGCCCGGAGGCGATCGAACCGCTCAAGATGCAGCAGATTGCCGACCGCATCGGCATGCACGTGACCACTGTCAGCCGGGCCGTGGATGACAAGTGGCTGCAAACCCCGCGGGGCCTGTTTCCACTGCGGCGATTTTTTGTCGGTGGCACAGTGAGCGCTGATGGTGGGGAGGTGGCCTGGGATGCCGTCCGCATGAAACTCCAGGAAATTGTCCAGGACGAGCCGAAGGAAAAGCCCTACAGTGACGATGAACTCGTCGATGAACTCGCCAAGCAAGGCATCACGGTGGCCCGCCGCACCGTCACCAAATATCGCAAGGCGATGAATATCCCGAGTTCCCGGCAACGCCGAGACTGGAAACTGGCCCGCCAGCAACAGACTTCAGCAGCTAGCGAAGATGCCCTTCCCGCAGTCCCCAAGTCCGACAACCCCTCAATCTCCTAGTCCCTGAGCCCTCCTAGTCCCTGAGCCCCAAAGCCCGCGGCCTCCGCGGAACGAACCATGCGTTGTCCTTTTTGTCGAGCCGATAATGACCGGGTGATCGACTCGCGGGCGGGTGATGACGGAGCGAGTATCCGCCGCCGTCGGGAATGCCTCGATTGCCGGCGCCGGTTCACCACCTATGAACGGGTTGAACGGCAATTTCTTGCAGTCATGAAAAAAGATGGTGAGCGGGAACCCTTTGACCGGGACAAGATCAAGCGAGGACTCGCCAAGGCCTGCTGGAAAAGGCCTGTGACCGAAGAAGACATCGACGGCATCATTTCCACTCTCGAGACAGAACTCTACGGTGCCTACGAAAGTGAGGTGCCCAGCGGCATCCTCGGCACCCGCCTCATGGAACTGCTCAAGGCCGTCGACCAGGTTGCCTACGTTCGCTTTGCCAGTGTCTATCGCGAATTCAAAGACGTTCGTGACTTTGTTGATGAACTCGAGCCGATCCTGGCGGAGGCCAGGCGTGGCATCCCGCAGGGAGAGCCAACTCAGCCTGCCGGCATTGAGTCTGATTCTGGCCGGCGGTAATCACCGCGACTGCCTCCGGTCTTTTCCTCGAGCCGAATGTCGGTCACGACCATTTCGCGATCGAGCGACTTGGTCATGTCGTAGACGGTCAGTGCCGCGGCCGAGACTGCCGCGAGTGCTTCCATTTCGACGCCGGTCCGGGCCGTCGCCCGCACGGTGGCGGTGATCATTACGGCTGCCGGCTCTTGCCCAGCGGCTGGCAGCAACTGCAACTCGACGTCGACCGCATCGAGCGGCAGTGGATGGCACAGTGGAATCAGTTCTGCAGTGCGCTTGGCCGCCATGATGCCGGCCAATCGGGCCGTGGCAATGGGATCGCCCTTCGCCAAGCGGCCCTCCTGAATGGCAGCCAGCGTTGCCGCCTGCATCATCAGCCGCCCACTCGCCTGGGCAGTCCGCGACGTCACTGGCTTGCCACCAACGTCAATCATCTGGATGGGGTGAAGTGGTTTGGTCATCTCCTCAGCATAGCCGAAAGGATTGACCAAACGCACAGGGGCCGGCGCGCCATTCTGGCGCACCGGCCCCCGGCATGGAGTCGCATGAGAAGCCCGCTTAGACGAGTTCCTTGCGTGAACCGATCAGCGTCCGGAGCCGCTCGGCCAGCAGGGCCACATCAAAAGGCTTCTTGAAACTTTCGTTCACATGAGCCCTATCGACTGTAATCTGTGATCCATCGTCTGGCAGCAGAGCAATGACAATCGTGTCGGCATACTCTGTGTTGCGACGGAGATTCTGGCAGATCTGCTGGGCATCAATCCGCCCAATCGCATAGTCGACGACGATGCAGTCTGGGTGGAAACTTTCTGCCTGAATGCCTGCCTCAAAGCCGCTTGCTGCGACTTCGATTTTGAATGACTTTTCAACGGGCAGATGCCGCTTGAGATTTTCAATAAGCAACTGATCCTGCCCGACCAAGAGCACCTTGGCCATAGCTTCGTCTTCAAGGTCGCCCAGCGGCATGCCGTGCTCCTTGAGAAACTTGATCAGATATTCCCGCGGAATGCGGCGGTCTTGGGAACCGGGAATGCGGTAGCCCTTCAGCCTGCCCGAGTCGAACCACTTGCTAACGGTTCGCGGAGCAACCTTACAGATCTTCGCAACCTGACCTGTCGTAAAAACCTTCATTACTTGGACTCCATATGATCTTCGTGTCCGGACTCATCATTGGCCAGCCCGCACTCGCGCTGAGTGTCGAAACACGGCCCCCCCGACGCGGAACAAATCGATCGGAGAGGCCGCGTCGCCTCATTCCGACGGGGCGGTGAAAAGCTGGGGGGGGCTAAGAGAAGGCATCGTGTCCGCACAACTGCCGGTGTTGAAACCGGACAGTCCGGCACGAGCCAGGACCCGCAGGATCCCCCCCTGCTTCATGCCTCTCGAATGTCGCTCCCGAAGGTGGACACTCCAGTGACATGACCGTCCAAAAGGCTAGATCGAAAAATCATGTCGTGAGACTTGAGCCGTTCTTCCGGAAGAATATGGTGGCACCACGAATTAGGCTGCTTTCGACTGTGCCGATGACCCGGTTGCCTCGAATTTTACGGCCACACGCTTGGAAACCCCCGATTCTTCCATGGTCACGCCGTACAGGGTGGTGGCGGTAGCCATGGTCTTCTTGGAGTGTGTTACCACGATAAATTGGGTGGAGGAGAGAAAGTCTCTGAGCACACCCACAAAGCGATCAACATTGGCCTCATCGAGGGCGGCATCGACCTCATCGAGAACACAGAACGGACTGGGACGTGACCGGAAAATGGCCAACAGCAAGGCCACGCAGGTCATTGTTTTCTCTCCACCGGAAAGCAGGGTGATATTCCGCGGCTCTTTTCCAGGTGGCCGGGCAACGATCTCGACGGTCGTTTCCAGCAGATCCATCTCAGGATCAAGAACAATATCTGCCTGCCCGCCCCCGAAAAGGCGTTCAAAGAGTTCCCGGAACTCAACCCGAACTTTTTCGATGGTCTCACCAAGCAGCGTCCGGCTCTGCTCATCAATCCGTCCGATGAGCTGTTCGACGGATTGCTTTGCGGCGGTCACATCGGCAAGCTGACCTTCCAGTTCAGCCAGCCGGCTTGCCAGCGCCTCTGCTTCGGCCAGTGCCTCAAGATTGACCGAGCCAATTGATGAAAGCTTACGCCGGAGTTCCTCAATAGCGGCATCAAGTTGTTCTCGCTCCGCTGGCAGATCGATCGGCTCCCCTTCAAAATCTGTTGTTGCCGGGGCTGGTAATGCGGCGGTGGGATCAATGCCATAGTCATCCTGTAGCCGCTCCAGCACCCGGGTCCGCTGATGCTGAGCAGCTTCCCGCTGGAGTGCGGCTGCATGACTGGTTTGAGCACATCGTGACATTGTTTGCCTGGCCGACTCAAGCCGTGTCGCCGCCTCTTGTCTGGCGGTGCTGATGGCAGCCTGGCGACTACTCAGCTCAGCGAGTTCATTCGAGGCATGCTCAGCTGCCAGGGCTGATTCGGCAAATTGATCACCGGCAGCGAGGCGGTCGAGATCAACCGTTGCCAACCGGTGAGTGATTGCGGTCCCACGATCGATTGCTGCTGCCAGCTCCTCCTGGCGGCCACGTTCTTCATTCTGGCGTGCTGTCAGTGTTGCCTCGAGTGCAGCAGCCCGTTCACGGCAGGCCGCGTGCTGCCGCCGGAGGCGTTCAACGTCTTCGAGAACCTGTTCACGCGAGCGATCAATCGCCGCGAGGCTCGATTCCCGCTCGTCAATCCGTTGCGTCGTAGTCGCCAGCGTCGCTTGTCGTTCAGTGCGGGTCGCGGTGGCACAGCGAACGGCATCCGCTGCGGCGACGGCGGCAGCCTCAGCATCATGCAGACGCTTCTGCCCGGCCTCGACCTGCGTTTTCCCACCACGAAGCTCTCGCTCAAAACGGTCTCGTTCACTCCGGCTGGTGGCGATTGTCTCAGCCAGCTCCTGCTGACGAGCGACCAGCCGCTTTTGTTCATCACGACACTCTTCAAGTTGCCGCTGTCGGGACTGCACCTGCCGAGTCGCCTCCGCCACCGCTGCCTCCAGCGCCTGGTGCTGCGTCTCGACTGCACGAAGCTCACTGTGACGGGAAACCAGCCCTGTGCCGCCGCCGGTGGAACCGATTTCAAACCCGCCATCACTCGACAACCAACTGCCGCTTTGTGTCAGCAGCATGAGACCAGCCGGGAGGCCTGGCAGCAGGCGGCGGGCTGTCTGAAGTGAATCGACAACCCAAGCCCTCCCCAGCAGGCATCGCTGCAGCCGGGTGGCCAACGGGCTGCGGCCGGAGGCCCCCACATCATCTGTCGCCGCTTCAGCTCCGCCCGAGGCTGCGGCCGGCTCGGCTGCAGCAGACACATCAGTCACACCCGAATCGGGCAACGCCGCCGCAACCAGCCGATCAAGCCGGCCGATTACACCCGCAGCATTCAGCTCAAGTGCTGGGGGCTCATCAAGCCCATCAACTGCCAGAAAGCCAACCCGACCACCAGCAGCCTGCACAGCAGCTGCCGCTTCTGAAGCCGACCAGCCTGCATGCCATTCGAGCATGCCTGCCAGCCGATCAACCACCAGCCGACCGCCGAGGATCCCGATGGCGATGTCGACCAGTTCAGCCCACTCACCATCAGCAACGATCAGATCAGCGGGAAGGCCCAGGATCCCGGGGATTTCAGTGGCCTGCTCCAGCAGAACTCGCGTCGCCTCAGAAAGCCCTTCATGGCGGGCAATCAGATCTTGCAGGAGGGCCTGCCTGTCTCTGCTGGCTTCAAGCCGGGCCTTCCGTTCCGCCAGGTCCTGCCACGCCTGATCGACTTCGGTGGCACGTTGACGCTGGGTGATATCAAGCCTGTGCTGACGACCAGCCAGATCCTCGCCGCGTCGCTGGAGGGCCGCAATCGTACCCTCCGCCGAGGCCATTCTCTCTTCGGTCTGCCTGACCAATGCCCATGCTGCTTCTAGTTCGTCCCGGCACGACTCAACTTCTTCCAAAGCCGCTTCCGCTTCAGCCTGCCGCTGCTTCGCCGCACTCTCAGCCTGCTGATGATCGAACATTTCCCGATCAAGCTGCCGCCGCAGGTCTGCAAGTTCGCGTTCAGCTGCAGCAATGTCTTGCCGCGAGCCAGCCGCAGCCTGTTCATGCCGAGACAACTCAGCGGTCAACTGCTCCGCCTCACTGACGGCAGCCGCCTGCTCCTGCCGTGTTGCGGCAAGGGCTGCAGCTGCTGCCTGCACCTGACGGCGGGTGCTCGCAATTCCTGCAGCAGCCGCGGCGGCTTCGGCTTCAATATCAGCACGACGGCTCCGCAACGAGTCACAACGGGCCTCGGCAGCAGCAGCCCGCTCGCGGGCAAGCGTCAATTGCTGGCGGGCAGCAGCAAGGCCAGGCTCCAACTGCTGCTCGTCTTGCTGCAGTGATTCCAGCCGGCTGGTTGCGGCAGCCTGCTCAGCTTCGGCGGCTCCTGTCTGCTCTGCTGCTAAGGCCTCAGTAACCGCCAACTGCTCAAGAGTCGCGTTCACCTCAACCAAGTCAGTCGCAGCCGCCGCAAACCGAAACGCCTGAAGCCGATCAGTCATGCGGCGCCAGCGCCGGGCCCGGGAAGCCTGAGCCTTGACGGTCTCGAGACGTGAGGCCACCTCGCCAGCAATGTCCGCCAAACGCTGCCGGTTCTGTTCGGTGCGATCGAGCCGCCGCAAGGCCTCGACACGGCGTGAACGAAATTTGGTGATCCCAGCCGCTTCCTCAAAAACAGCTCGTCGCTCCTTGCCCGAGGCAACCAGCAACGCATCCACCCGCCCCTGTTCAATGACACTGTATGAATCAGTAGCGGCCCCGGTACCGCTGAGGACTTCCCGAATATCACGGAGCCGGCTGATCCCGTCATTGATGAGGTATTCACTTTCCCCACTGCGATAGACCCGCCGCATAATCCGCACTTCGTCGGCCTCAACAGGCAGCTCTCGGGAACTGTTGTCGAACACCAGCGAAACTTCAGCCGCATTCAGCGACTTGCGGGCCGTCGAGCCAGCAAAGATGACGTCAGTCGATTCCTTGGCCCGCAGGCTCCGGACTGACTGCTCCCCCAGGACCCACTTGATCGCATCGACAACATTCGATTTGCCTGATCCATTGGGGCCGACCACCACCGTAATGCCGGCAGGAAACTCGAACCTCGTCCGATCGGCGAAGCTCTTGAAACCGAACAGTTCGAGGGCCTTCAGGGTGATCATGAACCGGATTCCAGCCGGGCGGTATCGAACAACGAGGGCCAGAGACCGTTCGTGCCATCCCCTGGAACGTCCTCGTCTTCCACTTCCTCTTCGTGATCAATGACCCGCTCCCGATCGGACACTTCCTCATGGACGCTGAGCCGGCCATCGAACTCGGTAGGAATTGCATCAAAGGCGAGCCGGCTATCAAGCTTTCGCTGGGATGTTGCCTGCTGCAGGAATTGCACAAGGTCAGGATACCCACCTCCGAACTCAACGATTGCCCGGAGAATCGGCTCAACCTGCGGCACAACCACTTTCTGCAGGTCAGGCGTGTCTGGACGGAAGCAACTCACCGTCGCCTCATCACCATCAACCACCACCACGATGGCTGGACCAGCTTCAACCCGCAGGCCGTCCTCAACCGGATGGGCCGTCCCAAACAGCACGATCTCTGAGCGAGCCGCCCGCGTGGCGTGGATCAACGGCTCACCTGCCACATCGAGCACATGAAGTTCACAAACATCCTCGAGTGATTCACCACGAATGTCGGGCAGCCGTGAGTCAATCATCGCCAGCCCCCGGAAGGCGCCATAGCGGGTCTCGGCGCTCTTGCTGGAAAGCAGCGACCGAAGGGCATCAATACCGTTCGCGTCATCGACAATAGCAAGGGCCGCCAACGCCTTCGGCCGCGCACTCCGCAGATCACGGGCTGTCTCAGCCAGCGTGCTTGCGGCAAGTGATTCACCGAGATAGGCCAGTGCCTCGGCCGAGACAAACCGCACTTCAGCATCCTTTGACTCAAGGCCGTCCCGGAGTGTGCTGATCGCCTCTTTGCCAATCGCCTCCAGCCGCAGGGCTGCTCGCGGGGCCGTCACCGGGTCAGCCAGCTGGCGAGCAAGCAACTCCAGCCGAGCATGGCGGTTCCCCGCAGGCTCGGCAACTGCCAGCGATCGTATGACACTGACATAACGCCCCAGATTGTTCCGATAAACCGCAGGAATCTCTAGTTCGATGAACCGATCAGTCTTGGGCGTGGCAACCCCTCGCTTCACACCCTTGACGATTGCATGAAACCGTCGATTGATGCAGTCACCAATTCTTTTGGAGAGGCCGACCGAGCGATGCTCTGGATTGATGGAGAGCCCAATGGGTCGCGAGGTTAATGCGACACCACCTCCCGGCACCCTTCCTCGCAGGGTCGCGACTGAATCAACTGTGCCACTCGAAACGGGATCGACCAGCAAAGAGCCTTCAGCAATGCCGAGGGTATGGCCATCTCGAATGCGATTGCCGAGCACCGCCATCTCAACGAGTCGGGTTTCCATTAACCAGCCGCCAGCAAGACTCGTCGTATCATGGTTGGCCGGAACCTCGACCAAAACATCAAAGCGGTCGCCTTTGCGAATGCCTGGATGCAACACCCCACTCACCCAGGCCAACGACGTTGAGCGAGAAGCCAGCAGCCGGTTTGGCTCAACCACACCTCGGGCCTGCATGTCTTCCAGGAGCATTTGCCGACGTGGATCAGGGGGCGGATCACTACCGGTATCGGCCAGCCCAGTCACAAGGGCTGGCCTCTCGATTCGCTGCGGGCTGAGTCCCCATGGAGACGCATAGTCACCAACCAGTTGCGTGGCCGACTCAACGGCAGCAAGGGCTTCCAGTTCAGGGCTCTGGCTCCGGATCGCTGGTCCAGCACAGCCGGTCAGCCCCGTGCCAAGCAAGCCACCCGTGCTTAGTAGAAACACCCACCCCCAGCAGCGGCAGCGAAAACAATTAAACGGAGAGGGCGTTGATTGGGAAAGCATGCGGACATCCAGCGAGAGAAGGATGAGGTCAGCTGAGACCGGGCGCACCGCGGCCGCAGGCGTGGGCCGGGAAATTAGGAGGTCCCTGGGGGTCGGTCAAGGCAACTTGGCGGCGAGGAAACGTCTTGGAGGGGCGTCTCTGACCTGCTAGCGTCCGGCCTGACCGGGCAGCCCTCTGCCCGAATCGTTTTTCTGCTTGATATCAGCGGCTTTTTTGCCTTTTTCCGGAGCTTACCCCCGTGAAGACGACTCGCGACGACTGCCTCTCTCCCCCCAACCAGCTGCATATTCGCTGGATGATTCGTCGCGACATGGCAGAAATCCTCTGTATCGAAGAAGAAGCGTTTGAGTTCCCCTGGGCTGACGCTGACTTCACCCGCTGCCTCAGGCAGCGAAATTGCATCGGTATGGTGGCTGAGGTTGGCGGTGCCGTGGTCGGCTTCATGCTGTACGAACTACAACGAACAAAGGTCCACGTGCTCAATTTTGCCGTGGCGCGGTCACACCGTCGGCTCGGCATTGGCTCGGGAATGGTTGCCAAACTGATTGCCAAGTTAAGCCCACAGCGACGCAACCGCATTCTGCTCGAGGTTCGTGAGACGAACCTGCCGGCCCAGCTCTTCTTCCGCTCCCTCGGCTTCCGGGCAACGAGCGTCCTCCGCGACTTCTATCAGGACACCACAGAAGACGCCTACCTGATGCAGTTTCTGGCAGATGCAGCCGACAGCCAGCAGCCTCATCGCCTTGCCGGCTAGGGCTCCACACGCCATATCACCCGGTCAACTGATCCCCCGGTTTCCACCGGAGGCTTTCCAGACACAGCAAGCCGCGAGCAGAAGCGAGCGGAACAGCAGCACCAGAGACTCTTTTCAGCTGCATCAGTCAGCCACCACCACATTCGCCGTCGGGTGCACCTGCTGAGGTTGTCGTGAGTTCGATCCCCCGGTTTCCACCGGGGGCTTGCATTCCATAACGCTAAGCACGGCCAGCAAACCAACCACCAAACCAACACTCAGCAAGCCGCGAGCGGAAGCGAGCGGAAACGAATCACCCACGACATTGCACCATCAACCAACACCCGATTCTTGGTTGCCACCACGCCGTTTTTTCCTCGCGGCAGGCTGATTCCCCGGTTGCCACTGTTTTTTGGCGACGGAGGCTGCCACGCGGTTACAGCCGGGGGTACCCCTCATCGTGCAGGACTGACCGCACGATTTCAGCACGGCTTCGTAATCGGCTCAGTGCGACCGCTGGCGAGGCCGCTGCAGCGAACACGGTCATGATTGGCCGCCTGCGTTCAATGCGGCTTCCCCAGCAAGGCCGATCGGCCAGCAGCGGCCAACAGCCCTCATCAGCCGCGCGGGTGGCGGCTAGGCTGGCATCGAGGAGACTGTCTTTGGCCGCCGTTATCATCACCGGCTGCTGACTCATCAGGATCAACTTCGCCCATACAACTGACTTCGGATACGCAGGCTGCCCAGTGAGTGGCCCAGCCAGCCGCAGGCCGCAGGCCGCCACGTGCCGGGCAGCCAGACTTCCCCCAAGCCGGCGGTCGATAAGTTCCATTGACGCCGTTGGGCGTGGGTTAATTTCCAAAACCACCGGTGTTTCGCCGTGCCCCATTCGCGGCAGGATGAAGTCGACTCCTACGAGTCCTCTCAGCCCGAGTTCGTCAGCTAATAGGTGAGCCAATCGATGGAAACGGTCTCTGACCTTGTCTGCGTAAAGCTGCAGCGGCTGCTCAACAGCTCCACAAAACCCAAACGGAATCCCACTTCCCCAGCGATGTCCAATCAATTGCCGACAGAACCCGAGGAGTTCCCCCTGTCTCGGCCCAAGCAGCAGGCTGGCTGACATGACCTGCCCTGACATCTGCTGCTGCCAGCAGGCATCACCCCTGCCAGCCGTCGTGAGGCCACCTCGCCAGGCCATGACGCCAAGCCCACCAGCACTAGCGAGTGGCTTGAGCAGATACGAGCCATCAGCCGGCACGCCAGAAGGCGTACGGAAGGTTGCTGGAAACTGAAAACCAGCTCGTTTCGCAAGGACGGCAAGCCGATCAGGGTCACGAACAAGAACAGTCTGCCGGCCGGTATTTCCTGCAAGCGGACGGACCGCAGCAAGTTGATCAAGCAGATGAGGATGGTTTTCCAGGCCACCTCCGTACACCCAGGGTCCCGGGGGCAATTGAGCCGCAGCCTGCAGGAAGCCGTGAGGATACTCATCTCGTGCCAGCCGCAGTGACTGCTGGCAGACCGCCACCAGATCACGATCACCAAAAAGGTCAATCGCTGAAACGGTCATGCCGGCCCGGTATGCAGACTCCGCGAAGCTGCGACTGCTGGCACCAATCACGAGCAAATTTGTACACATGCAGCACCCTGCATCGATTCTATCCTGCGACGGCACACAGTCACCGCCGGCAACAGCCCGTCTGGTTTGCTGATATTCACGGAATCGGCTACCTTTTCGCCCAGCAGGATACCTCGTCTTGCTTGTTGATGAAGAGCTTCTACTCAAAACGATTTCAGGAGAAACAACGCATGTCGATGTTCATTGGTGAAGCCCTGGCCGGCGACGGAAATGAAGTGGCCCATATCGATCTGTTGATCGGCAGCAAGGACGGCCCAGTCGGCACCGCCTTCGCCAATGCACTCGCTCGACAAAGCGAGGGGCACTCAAACCTGCTGGCCGTGCTGACACCCAATCTGGCGGTCAAGCCAGCAACTGTCATGGTGACCAAGGTCACCATCAAGGGTGCAAAGCAGGCGGTACAGATGTTCGGACCAGCTCAGGCTGCCGTTGCCAAGGCCGTCGCCGACAGTGTCGACAGCGGCGTAATTCCCAAGGATCAAGCTGAAAACCTCGTTATCGTCTGCGGTGTGTTCATCCACTGGCTGGCTGAAGATGACAAGGCGATCTACGACAACAACTACAAGGCAACCGTTGAATCGATTGCCAACGCCATGGGCAGCAAGCCATCTGTTGACGAAATGCTTGCCGGCAAGGATGCGGCTCATCCCTTCCGCGGGTTCTAGTTGTCGCGCAAAAATGCCATCCTGGCCATTTTTGCTTACGGGCGGGAGATGCGAAGCCAAGGTTCCCATCTCCCGCCTAGGCCCGGCTTCCATGCCGGGCGGGGCATCTTGTCGCGCAAAAATGCCATCCCGGCTGCCCCAACACCCAGAAAGCCCCCGGTGGAAACCGGGGGACCAGCCTGCCGATAAGCAAAAACGCTTGGCGGAAACCAGGCGATCGCGTGTTGGTTTATGGTGCAATGGTGTCAGTGCTGCGTTTCCGCTCGCTCCCGCTCGCGGCTTGTTTGGGTAGCGACTACCACGCACCTCCGGACCTGCCTCCACTAAAAACGGCGGTAGACCCATGGGGAATCGCATTCGGCAGGTCACTGAAGGCAACCCCGGTGCGATGGCTGCTGTGATCTCATCCGCTCTCTACGCCAGGCGATCAAACGGGCTACACTCTGGTCCCAATGCCTGCATGCTGCTCCTGGCTGCTGCTGCCACCTCGTAACCTGGCCGATGAAAAAAATTCTCCTGCAACTCGACGTCGACCCTCAGCCCTGCCCATTCGATGCCGTTGTGGCGGTTGATGCCGGGGCCGACGTCCTCCTTCGTCACGCGAACGTCAGCCCGGCAAACGTGACGGCCCTGGCCCACGGGGCGATGTTCACTCGCGGTGGAGCCGACCTCGCCTCAACAGCCATCTTCCTTGGCGGGTCGGATGTGCCGCAGGTTGAAGCCGTTGCCAACCAGATTCAAAAAACCTTCTTTGGCCCTGTCCGCGTCAGCGTGATGGTCGACCCGGCTGGGGCAAACACAACTGCAGCAGCTGCCGTGATTGCGGCAGCCAGGCATCTGCCTCTTACCAGTCCGGGTGAAGCCGCCACGCTGAAGGCCGTCGTACTCGGTGGCACCGGACCAGTTGGCCAGCGGGCGGGGCGACTTCTGGCCCGGAAGGGCCTGCAGGTGAGCCTTGTTTCCCGCTCCAAAGAGCGTGCGGCTGGCTGCTGTGCCGCCATCACCGCCCAGTACCCCGACGCATCGGTACATGCCGCCACAACAGATGCCATCGAACAGGTATTGAACGATGCTGATCTCGTCATCGCAGCTGGTGCCGCAGGGGTCGAACTTCTTTCCGAAAGACAACGCCAACGAGCGACCCGCTGCCGAGTCTTCATCGACCTCAACGCCGTCCCACCAGCAGGCATTACCGGGATTGAAGCCACCGACAAGGCACGGCCTGACGGTCAGGCCGTGCTCTACGGCGCCTTGGGAGTGGGTGGAACCAAGATGAAAATTCATCGTGCCGCTGTCGAATCGCTGTTCACAGCGAACGATCATTGGCTCGATGCTGAAGAGCTGCTCACGATCGGCGAGCTGCTCGCTGCCTCCGACGCACAGCCAACTCAATAACACGCGGCATGTATCGGGCAAGTCGAGCAAAAGCCTTAGCCCGCCAGCCTGGCTTTACGACATGACGATTATGTTTCAATGCCCTGACGATGGCAGCAGCCGTGGCTTCTGCGGAAAGGGGGCGACCCCGTGACCAGCTGGGCCGCTCTCCCGTAAGCAGATTTTCCCAAAACTCTGACTCGGTCGGCCCAAGAATCGCTACCAACAGGCTCACATCTACGGCCGCCAGTTCGGGCCGAATGGCCTGAGCAAACCCCTGCAAAGCCGCCTTTGCGGAGGAATACTCAGCATGCAGCGGGAGCGGATAGAGGCCCAAAATTGAACCGATCAGCACTGCAGCAGGCTGCCGCCCCTGCCGCAGCGTCGGCAAAGCCAGACGCAGCAACTCTATGGGCGCAAAAAAATCGACTTCAAAAATATCCCGCAATGTTTCCGGAGAAGATTCCGCGAAGGTTCCAATCGCTCCTGATCCTGCTGCGGCCAGCACGAGATCAAGACCGCCAAGTTCTGCCGTAGCCTGGTCGATGAGCTGCTGCCGAAATACCGCCGATGTGATATCGCCAGCGAGGAATGAGATCTGACCAGGATACTCAGCTGCAACCGCAGCCAGTCGCTCTTCCCGACGCCCCGTGATCAGCAGCCGTGTGCCTCGCATGGCAAGACAACGGGCCAGTGCCCGGCCAACTCCGGAAGAACCTCCCGTCAGGATGGCTCGTTGACCGTTCAGGTTTCGACGGGCACGACCCAACACGTCAGGAGGCTTCCGGGAGTGGTGAGGACGAGGAGGCTGCAGATGCTCGCTCTGCAGGTGGCGGAGCAACCCGATGCTCCCTCACCAGTGCTTCTGCGGGATCGATTCGACCAAGTGTTGACGCAGGGACGCGGCAGTGAATGGTCATTCGATCGTCACCAAACTGGCGGGACAGAATTTCGCCATGTGCGGCCAGCCAGGCAAGAAGCCGACCATTCCCGGCGTCGGTCTCAATGTCGACATCCAGAAAACTGCGGCCAAGGGCGTCACTGGCGGCAGCGGCGAGATCGTCGAGGCCCAGCCCCGACCGGGCAGAGATACAGATGGCATGCGGATGGCGGGCCTGCAACCGTTCCCGGCTCACACGATCAGTGAGGGCATCCACCTTGTTGAGCACAAGGAGGGTGTCCTTCATATCAACACCAAGTTCTTCCAGCACACCATTCACGGCAATAATCTGTTGCTCAACCTGAGGGCTGGAGGCATCGGCCACATGCAAGAGCAGGTCTGCCTGCTGGGTCTCTTCCAGGGTTGCCTTGAAGCTGGCGATAAGGTGATGGGGCAGATCACGGATGAAGCCGACCGTATCGCTGATCAGCACCGGCCCCCAGCTTGGCAGCTTCCAGCGTCTGGTACGGGTATCGAGAGTGGCAAAGAGTTTGTCCTCAGCCAGCACACCGGCTCCAGTGAGGGCATTGAGCAAGGTGCTCTTTCCTGCATTGGTGTAGCCCACCAACGAGACAGTTCGCTGTTCGTGTCGGGCGGCCACCTGCCGCTCCCGGCGACGATGAATCGTCAGCAACTCCTGCTTCAGATCATGAATCCGTTTTTCCACCAGACGGCGGTCAACCTCAAGCTGCTTTTCCCCTGGGCCACGCATGCCAATGCCCATCTTCAAGCGGGACAGGTGCGTCCACATCCGTTTCAGCCGAGGCAGTGAATATTCGAGTTGTGCCAACTCAACCGCCAATCGGGCTTCGTGCGTCTGCGCCCGGGCGGCAAAGATGTCGAGAATCACCTCCGATCGGTCCAGCACCTTGCAGTCAAGTTCCCGCTCGAGGTTTCGCGTCTGGGCTGGTGACAAGTCATTGTCAAACATGACCACATCAGCGTCGTAGTGCTCCACAAGCGCTACCAGTTCGGCGAGTTTGCCCCGGCCGATGTAGGTGCGTTGATCAGGCTCATGCCGCCGCTGTGTCAATTCAGCCACCACATTGGCACCGGCGGTGGTTGCCAGTCCGGCCAACTCGGCCAGTGGGTCATTGGGATCTGCTGGTGGGCTCACGTAAACGCCGACCAACACCGTTGGTTCTGACTCAACGCCAGTGGAACGCTGTGACAGGCTCACCCGCGAAGCTCCTCTGCACCGGCAGTGAGATGGCAGCAACTTTCCCAGCGGCGGGTATCGAGCAGACCATCGGCAACGGCGTCCTTGACGGCACAGTCTGTTTCATGGGAATGGGTGCAGTCCGGAAAGCGGCAATGATTGGCGAGCGGCCGCAGGTCACGAAATGCAGCCGGCACTTCTGCAGGAACCGTTTCCCAAAGCTGAAACTGCCGCACGCCGGGCGTATCGACAAAACTGCCACCATAGGAGTGCGGCACCAGCCGAGCTGCGGTGGTGGTATGCCGGCCTTTTTCATTTTCGTGGCTGACATTGGCCACGGGCAGAGCAAGGGCGGGCTCCAGACGATTCAGCAGCGACGACTTACCAACGCCGCTTTGGCCAACGACAGCCGTCACCCGACCGGCCAGTTCCGTCGCCAACCGAGCAAGCCCGCTGCCACTGGTCGTTGAGCAGAGGACAACGGCGTAGCCCATTCGAGCATAGACGCCAGCCAGCGGCACCAAGTCAGCTGGATCGACGAGGTCTATTTTGTTGATGCAGATGACCGGGCGGATACCAGCCGACTCAGCGGCGACAAGCATCCGATCAATCAGGCCCGGCTTGAGGTCTGGCTGTGCGGCACTTCCCACAATGAAAACCTGGTCGACATTGGCGACAATTGTGTGGCGGCGTCCGCGGCTGGCACGGCTTAGGGCATTGCGTCGTGGCTCGATAAACTGAATTGTGGCCTCGTCGTCTGTTCCATGCACCTGCACCCAGTCTCCAGCCGAGACCGGATGACGCTGGTCGGTCGCCAGATCACGCAACACACGACGAATCGTACAGCGGACAACCGCACCGTCGGCACGCTGCACGAAGCTTTCTACGCCATGGGCATGAAGGACCTGCCCCCTCCAGCAGCCGGCGTTTGGATCAGCCTCAGCCGCCTCGGCAGATTCCGCCGGCAGTTTGACGGTTCGTTTCCGGGTGAGCTCACCCTTGCCTGAGATCCGTTCCGTGGCGGCCAGCTGATCACTGACCTCGCCATCGGCGGTGAACTGCCTGGTTATATCGGTCTGCCGTCGCCTTGCCTGGCGATTTTTACGAAAGGCGACCCGAGACGTACGCTGCTGCGACATGCCAGCATCATACCCGGCAAGACGGCCTGGAAGCCATCGGAACCCCCTTCCCTCGCCCCGGTTGCCGGATTTTCGGCAAATGGGCCCGTCGCACTAGGTCGACCTCAACGCCGCCGCCGCGACTCCAGCCCCGAAGCCTGCAAAAGGCTGCGGCTAAACACATCGGGCTCGACGAGTTTTTCTTTGGCGTCATCAGTCGCGCCTAATTCAGCAGGGTCGTAGACCATCTCGTACTCATGCTTGGCGAACGAGAGCATGTCACCCGGTTTGATGAAATGCTCGGTGACCCGCACCCCATTGACCTTGGTGCCATTGCTGCTTTTCAGGTCCCTGACCATCCAGATGCCATCTTCGACAGTGAGTTCACAGTGTCTGCCGGAGACACTTGGAAACCGCAGCACAATATCGGCAGACTCACGCCGCCCGACGAGCAACTCGGTTTTCAGCAACGGAATTGGGTCGCCGCCTCCAAGCGGCTGCAGTTCACCGTACATTGACCCGGGGCTCTTCCATCAGATGACTACTGTCGTTTCGATCACAAATTCAACAATTCGGCCTATTGAGTAACTATACGTCGCCGAAAAGCGGTAGATCGGCCCGACCGCGATCCTTTGAACGATTTTATTTTTTTAGCGGTGTTTCAGGCAATTCCAGACGGCTTTCGCAGTACAAAACCCGGATGGGTCCTTGCCAGGAACCCCCGTCCGTGCGACTATTTTTGAAGAATCTGAGCGGGCCGGGTGATCGCCGGCCGAAGCCAGAGCCTCGACGCACCGGTCGGACTGCGGCCATGGGAAACAGGTTTTCCCGTGCTGCCTTACGTTGCAGATCCTGTGCCAAAGTGCTCATGGTTTCGGCGGGAGGAAAGTCCGGGCTCCGCAGGGTGCGATGGTGGGTAACGCCCACCAGCCGTGAGGCTAGGGAAAGTGCCACAGAGAATAGACCGCCAGCCGGTTCGCCGGCCGGTAAGGGTGAAACGGTGAGGTAAGAGCTCACCAGCAGGCCGGGTGACCGGCTTGGCTTGGTAAACCCCATCGGGAGCAAGGCCGAACAGGAGAGCGTCCTGCCTACGGGCAGGCTCTGGGCGACCCGCCCAGGTTGCTCTCCGGGTGGGCTGCTGGAGGTGGCGGGCAACCGCCATCCTAGAGAAATGATTGCCGCACCTCTGACCTTCTGGCAGGGGTGGACAGAACCCGGCTTACAGGCCCGCTCAGATTCTTTCGTCGCGCCCCCGTTCGTGCCTTTTTGCGTGCGATCGCCCTCGGTTCAGGCCGGCTCATCAGCCCCCGACGCAAGGTCCCGGCAGGCCTCTTCGTCCAACAATTTCAGCAGTTTTGAGATACAAAGCCGGTTAATGCTGACGTTCATCTCCTGCGCTTCGGCTTTGAGCGTCTCGTGGAGGGAACGTGGCATCCGTACGGTGACAACCCGCTGTGCCTCACGCACCGGCAGCCGTTCCTGCTGCCGCTCACGCAGTTCCTCAAGCATCTCCCGAATGCGGGCATATTCTGGCGAACACTCAAAATGCATCAAGGAATCAGGCGTCGTAAAGGTCTGTCGCACAATTCCATCCAGCCCCATCACCTCGCGAAAAAAGACGAGCCAATCTGGCCGTGTTGCGAAGAGCCGCTGGGCCACCTCTAGCACGTCACGTGCCCCAGGCCCGGCTCCGGGTGTGGCATGGGTGCTAAGGGGTGTAGTGGCAGTGGCAGCAGGGGTTGCCATCAGTCGTCCTTTCACTCTTGGTTGCATCAATATTTGCCAGGCTTAGTCGGAACGAAGACTGGTCAGTCCGCTTTCCATCCGCGACGAGTCCAAGCGGTCTCGCCGGATGCAAAACTCTGCGACGCAAGTCAAGCATTGAAAGCAAGTCGTTGCTAGCAAACGACTTAGGTGCGATTGCGCAAGGCCGCAACTATTTCGAGCAGCCCTGCCCGCAAAGCGGGCACCTGGCTCGCTGCACAACAATGAGGCAGTGGGGTTATTTCTCATTTGCCAACTGTCCGGTCTGATCCCCCGGTTTCCACCGGGGGCTTTCTGGGTGAGGCAGGTCAGAGGGGCATCCCCGGCAAGCCGCGAGCGGGAGCGAGCGGAAACGCACCACCATCAGATTTCGCGTTCCTTAAGCCGGCCGGCCGTCCGGCCACCCGGGTTGGTTCCCCGGTCCTATCCCCCGGTCCTATCCCCCGGTTTCCACCGGGGGCTTTCTGGGTGAGGCCACCACCAGCAACCAAACAGCAGCCGCCAGAAATTCGGAGCAGTTGAATGGCACCACCAGGGACGAGAAACTGGGAGGCTCCTGAAAAGACTGAGGCCTGCACACTGCCCGCCATCCTTCCCGAGGACAACACCGTGCCCATTTTGACGCTCTCACGCCTGGCATCTCTCGCCTTCTGCCTGCTTGCCCTAGTGAGCAACGCTGTGATCGCAGCCCCACCGAAAAAACTGGTGCTGATGGCGGGCAAGCCTTCGCACCCCCCCCGCATGCATGAATTCAATGCGGGGGTCCAGCTCCTTGCCGGCTGCCTCGATATCACCCCTGGGCTCGAGACCACTTATCTGCTCAATGGATGGCCGGATGACGACGCTGTTCTCCGTGAGGCCGACGCCATCGTGTTTTACATGGACGGTCTCAATCGCCATGAGATTGTCCAGCAAGGTCGATCACGGCTCGACCTTATTGATGAACTAGCCGACCGTGGTGTTGGCCTCGGCTTCATGCACTTTGCGGTTGAAGTCGCCCCCGACCAGGCTGGCCGCGAACTCACCAAGTGGATCGGTGGCCACTATGAGGCCATGTTTTCCTGCAATCCCATCTGGGAGCCAGAATTCAAATCTTTCCCAGTGCATCCGATTACCCGCGGCGTGCACCCCTTCACCATTAAGGATGAATGGTATTTCAACATGCGGTTCATCGACGGCCTCTCCGGTAACAGTCAGGCTGCCGTTGCCGGCCTGACATTCACACCAATTCTTGTGGCCACGCCGAGTGACGATGTTCGCGATGGCTCCTATGTGCACCCCAAGGGGCCTTACCCGCATATCGTCGAACAGTCTGGCCGGCCCGAGGCGATGATGTGGGCCGTCGAACGTCCCAGCGGTGGTCGTGGCTTCGGCTTTACTGGCGGCCACTTTCATGACAACTGGGGCAACGACGATTTCCGCAAGGTTGTCCTTAATGCCTGCCTTTGGGCAGCAGAGGTTGAAGTCCCTGCGGAAGGGGTCGCATCAACGCTGAGCCCTACTGCCCTCGACGCCAATCTCGACCCGAAAAAGAAACGCTGACAACGAGCAGGAACACCCGCCGGCCAAGCGGGCCGTTACCCTGACTGGCAACGAGCCAAGCCAGCAAACGAGTGGAGCACCGGCTCAAAAAACTCAACCGCGAACAGCCAACTCAGCCACACTGGTTCATCTTGTCGCGGGGGGTACCAGCCCCAACAAGTTCGGGGGCCAACGGCGTAACGGCCGTGGCAGGCTCGTCGACTGAAATCGTCACGGCCACCCGTTTGTAGGCAGGTGTCCGCGAGAGTGGATCAGCCGTCTTGGGTACCAGCACATTACTCTCGGGGTAGTACATCGCCACGCAACCTGGGCGAATCTCGGGAAAGGTCGAGACAATCTGCCCCCGCATCTCACCAGCAACACTGCTGACCCGACAGCGACCACCGGCTGTCAGGCCGTATTGCTCAATGTCGTCAGGATGCATCAGCACGATGTCGCGGCGGGTCTGATTGCGGTAGAGGTCCTCTTCTTCATAGACAACCGTGTTGAACTGCCCCTCACTGCGGATGGTCATCAACTGCAAGCCCGCTGGGGCGTCGGGCAGCTCATGCGTAAAGAAGGTGGCTTTGCCATCAGCCGTGGGAAAGGTCGGCGTGTCGAGGGCGCGGCCAGGAATAGAAAATTCTTTCTTGTCCCGATCGATGTCCGCAATGGCTTCCAGCCCGGGAACAATTCTGCCAATTGCCTTACGGATGGTGCTGGTGTGGGCCATCTCAAGCCAGTTGACCGGCCCCGAGGTGCCAAGCACCCGGCAGCCAAGGTCTGAAATAATTGACACTTCACTCCGGGGCCCTGTTTCCGGGCTGGTCTCATGCCGAGGCGTGCCGCCATCTGAAAGCCGAATAAAGCTGAACATGCTTTCCTGGGTCGAGGGCTCGGGCTCTTCGTCGCGGGCTAGCACCGGCAGAATGATCGTTTCTTCACCACCGAGACCGCAGGCATGGCCGGTGTTCAGTGACGTATTGAGATAAACCACCATGTCGGTTTTGGCGAGTGCCCGACTGGCAAAGGTCGCATCAGGGCTGGCTCCGTAAAGGTTGCCCCCCAGGCAACAGGCAAACCGCATCTGGCTCTCATCGGCTGCCTCTAGACATTCAAGCGTGTCAAAGCCCTTGAAGGTCGGCAGCATAACGCCCAGGTCGTTCTGCAATCGCTCAAACACAGCATCTTTCAGCTTTGGCGTGACACCGACCGTCCCCATGCCCTGAATGTTGGAGTGCCCGCGGATCGGCTGCAGACCAGCCCCTGGTCGCCCTATCATCTGTCGCATGAGCGCCAGGCTGGCGATGGCCTGCACGGTTTCTGACCCATGCAGGTGATGGGTGACCCCCATGGTCCAGGAAAAAACCGCCCGCTTCGCGGCAGCATACTGTTTGGCAAGGTCATCGATTTGTTCTTTGCTCACCCCAGACTTGGCAACAATCTCATCCCAGTCGAGGGCCTTTAGCCGAGCCGCCAATTCCGGCCAGCCATGGGTGTGGTCTCGCAGAAAGGCTTCGTGCACGATTGGCTCACCGCTACCGGTCTCGCCAGCAGCATGCATTTCAAGGAGCCGCTTCATCAGGCCATAGACCAGTGCCAGATCACCGCCCGCGTGTGGCTGAACGTAGCTACTGGCAATCTTGGTTCCAAAGATCAGGCTGACTGGGTCACTGGGCACTGAGAAATTGACGAGGCCAGTTTCCACAATCGGGTTGACCACCACCACCTTGCCACCACGGCGGCGGACCATCATGAGCGACCGCATCATCCGTGGGTGGTTGCTGGCAGGGTTGCCCCCAATGAGCATGACGAAATCACTCTTTTCAAGATCATCAAGCTTGATCGTCCCCGCCCCGGTACCAATGGCACTCGCCAGCCCCACGCCACTTGCCTGATGGCAGTAGTAGCTACAGTTATTGACGTGGTTGGTGCCGTAAAGTCTGGCAAAAAGCTGCAGCAGAAACCCGGCCTCATTGCTGGAACGGCCAGAGAAATACCAAAAGCTTTCTGCCGGACTGGTCTGCCGCAACTTGGTAGCGATGCGGCTCATGGCTTCACTCCAGTCAATCGGCCGATAGTGCTGGCTCCCTTTTTCCAACAGCAACGGCTTCACCAGGCGGCCAGCATGTTCCATCTGATAGGGGGTGAACTTCTGCAGTTGGGCCACAGAGTAAGTCTCGAAGAACGTATCGGGGATGGCCCCCTGCATATCGGCCACCATTGCCTGGAACGACTTCTTGCAAACCTCGGGAAAGTGTCCTGACTCGTTCACCATGCCACCAGCCTGGCCACCCATACCTAGGGCGCAGGTCTTGCAGGTGTTCCGTGTCCGCATTGCCTTCCAGAGGGTCCAGAGGCCACCCGCCTCACGAGCCTTTTTGAAGGTGTAGCGAATTGCCCGCCAGCCACCACCGGTCCGTACCCGTCCCATGGCCTCGCTCGCTTTCCGTTGTGTTGTCGACGGTAAAAATTTTTGATCAGCCGAGGCTGACCGTCACTGTCTTATCTTCCAAGTATGCATCAAGTCCGCGTTCACCGAGTTCCCGGCCAAAGCCCGACTGTTTGAAGCCGCCGAAGGGGGCGGCAGCATCGAAAACGTCATAGCAGTTGACCCAGACCGTACCGGCCCGCAACCGGCGGGCCACGTCGTGGGCTCGGCCGACATCACGGGTCCAGACTGCGGCGGCGAGTCCGAAGCTGGTGGCATTGGCCCGCCGCACCAACTCATCAACATCTGAAAACCGCAGCACGGACAGCACCGGGCCAAAGATCTCGTCGCGAGCGATCGCCATTTCATCACTCACGTTGGTAAAGACGGTTGGCTCAATAAAAAAGCCTCGGTCACCCACTCGCTTTCCACCAGTGGCGCAGGTCGCCCCCTCTTCCTGCCCTTTGGCAATATAGCCCATGATCTTCTCAAACTGAGCCCGGTCGACCTGTGGCCCCTGATCGGTGGCAGGGTCAAACGGGTCGCCCACCTTCCGGCTTTTGGACAGCGCCACGACCTTCTCCACGAAGGCATCGTGAATGGAGTCTTCCACAAACAGCCGCGAGCCAGCACAGCAGCACTGCCCCTGGTTGAGGTGGATAGCCACATGCGCACCGATCGCCGCGGCATCAAGGTTCGCATCGGCAAAGACAATGTTGGGGCTCTTGCCGCCGAGTTCGAGCGTCAGCCGCTTCATGGTATCAGCCGCCTGCCGCATGATGATTTGGGCGGTCTCACCTGAACCAGTAAAGGCGACCTTATCGATGCCTGGGTGCTTGACGATTGCCGCGCCGGCGGTCGGCCCGAAGCCTGGCAGCACATTGATCACGCCGTCGGGCACGCCCGCCTTCTGGGCAAGGCGAGCCAGCCGCAGACAGGTAAGCGGCGTCTGCTCAGCCGGTTTCATCACAATGGTGCAGCCAGCGGCGAGCGCCGGTCCCCACTTCCAGGCCGTCATCAGGATCGGAAAATTCCAGGGAATAATCTGCCCGGCCACGCCCACCGGCTCGCGGCGGGTGTAGCAGAGATAGTTCCCATTGATCGGGATGGTGCTGCCC
>RGBY01000080.1 GCA_009919445.1 Planctomycetia bacterium | reverse complement strand
AAATAGACGGTCCACTTGCCCGCATAGTCAGCAGACGTGAGCAGCTTGATGTCTTCCTTCTCAGTCCCAATGCAGGCCTGAACGGAAAACTGAGGGAATTCGTCGCCGACTGTGAGCATGATGCTTTCTCCGAATTGCTGGCGGTTCGCGATAAAACGTGTTTTGGACTGATCTCGACTTGCGGCCCTGTCCCAAAAACCAGAAGGTTTCAGGGCAGGCTCTGCGCTAAAACTGTTGATGGAATTTCAGTTTTAGGCCATTCCTACTAAAAAAGGAGTGTACGGAGGCTGGTTTGAGCGTTCAACAAGCCATCGTGCTTCAGGCAAACCCAAGGCCGCTCCCCCGATTTTCCGATGCCTTCACCTGCCGCACCAGATGAGTCGGAACGCCCCACCATCCACGACGATCCGCTTTCTGGACGCCAGGTCTTCATTGCGCCGCGGCGGGCTCGACGTCCCAGTGACCTCAACCGAGACGCCGAGGCCGCCTGTCCATTTTGTGCTGGGAACGAGTCCCTGACACCAGCCACGGTCAGACGCTGGCCAGAGCAACAGGACAGTCAGTGGACAGCCCGCATCGTCCCCAACCGCTATCCAGTCGTCGAACCCCTGGAGACACCAGCACCTGCGACTGCGGCTCTTCCCGCTGCCTCTTCGTCAACCATCATGCCTGGTCATGGCCTGCACGAAGTCGTCATCGAAGCGGCCGCGCATGTGGAGTCGGTCCTTGATGTAAGGCCGCCAGACTGGCTGGGGGTTTGGCAGCTCTGTCACCGGCGGCTGGCGGACCTGGCTGATCGGCCTGATCTGGCCTGGAGCACCCTCTTCAAGAATGGTGGGCTGGCGGCAGGAGCATCTCTGGCCCATCTACACAGCCAGTTGATCGCCATTGATCATGTTCCACCGACCATCCACCAAAAGTGTCGGCAGCTGGCAAGCCAGCCTGATCTGTTCCAGCGACTGCTGGCTAATGCTGTGACTGATGACCGGATGATCTGCCGCGAGCAAGGCCTGGTTGCCCTCGTGCCACCCGCACCACGACAGCCTTATGAGGTCTGGCTTGTTTCCGAAACACCCCTCCCTTTTTTTCATGCCGCACCAGCCCATCAGGTCGAGGCCGTAGCCTGTCTTACGCAACGATTTGTTGCGGCCCTCGAGCGGCTCACCCCAGGAGCCAGTTTCAACTGGTGGCTGCACCAGTTTCCCTCGCAGCCTCCGGACGATACCGCAGCGGTTGCACGCCACTGGCATTGGCATCTTGAGATCCTGCCACGACTCAATCCACTGGCGGGCTTTGAACTTGGGACAGGCTGTCACATCACCACAGTACCCCCGGGCATGGCCGCTCACCGGCTCCGGGAGACTGGCTGCTGGCAGGGCTAATGGCTCCAGCTAATCGCGGGGCCCGGGTCGCCTCTTGCTGGCAGGACACGCCCAAAACCGCGCCGGCCATCTTTCCCAGCCGGCAGAGCCGCTACGGCTGTCTTCCCGACGCGTCATTTCCCTTGGGAAAACATCGGCCAATCGTTTGGCGCAGGCCTCCTGGGGCCTGAAAATCGAGGCCTTCCCACCCGACTTTCCAAGAGTGCCTCTGATGACTGCTCCGGTCCGCTTTGTCTTTGTCATCCACGACCACCAGCCGGTCGGCAACTTCGACGATGTCATTGAGCAGGCCTATCAAGACAGCTATCTGCCAATGCTCGAGTTGCTCCAGCGGCATCCCGGCATTCGGATCGGCCTGCATACCAGTGGCCCCCTGGCAGAATGGCTTGAGTCTCATCACCCCGAGTATCTCGATCAGCTAGCATCCCTGGCAGCGGCCAAGCAGATTGAGATTGTCGGTGGCGGTTTCTATGAACCCGTCTTGGCCATGCTGCCTTCTCGTGATCGAGTTGGGCAGATCCGTCGCTACACCGACTGGCTAGAGCGGCGGCTCAAGACGGCCGTGTCAGGCATGTGGGTTGCCGAACGGGTCTGGGATCCCAGCATGACCAGCGACCTGGCAGCGGCTGGCATCAACTGGACAATTCTCGATGACTTTCACTTCAAGGCAGCGGGCCTGGCCGACGATCAGCTCGACCGACCCTGGCTCACTGAGGCTGACGGAAAAACGCTGACTGTTTTTCCGGTGAGTGAACACCTCCGCTATGTCATTCCCTTTGCCGCTCCTGAGGCAACTATCGAACACCTGCGATTTTTGGCGGACCGTCGTCCCGGTGGCATCGCTGTGTTTGGGGACGATGGCGAAAAGTTTGGCGTCTGGCCTGATACGCATCGCACCTGTTTTGAGGAGGGCTGGCTTGAACGCTTTTTCAGTCTGCTGGAGGCCAACCGTGACTGGATCACGATGTCATTACCGTCAGAGGTTGTTCGTGATGAGCCACCAGCCGGACCAATCTGGCTTCCTGAATGCAGCTATCGCGAGATGACCGAATGGGTGCTGCCACCTGAAAAGCAGATGGCCTGCATCCGCGCCCGGCAGGCAGCCAAGACAGACCCGTCTTTCGCCACCATTGAACCGTTTGTTCGCGGTGGCTCGTGGCGAAACTTCCGCCACCGTTATCCCGAAGCGAACGAGATGTACGCCCGCATGCTGGTGGTGAGCAACCGACTGGCCCGACTTGAGGCTACCGGGCCAGCTGATCAGGCCGCCTTTGACGAGGCCGTGGCTGCCACCTATCGCGGCCAGTGCAACTGTGCCTATTGGCATGGGGCCTTTGGCGGCATCTACCTGCCCCATCTCCGCAACGCCATCTACAAAGAGTTGATCGCCGCTGAAAACGCCCTCGACCGCGCCGAACAGCGGCCAGCACAGTGGGTCGAGGCGGTCAGTTCTGACTATGACTTTGACGGTCGGACCGAAGTCCGACTGTCAAATGAACATGTCGACCTTTGGTTCTCTCCAACAAACGGCGGCATGCTCTACGAGCATGACCTCCGGCACCAGCAGCATAATCTGCTGGCCACCCTCGACCGGCGGCCTGAGGCCTATCACGAGCAGGTCATGGCTGGCCCAGGGCAGGCCCGCAGCATCATTGATGCAAGTCAGCTGGCTACTTTTAAGCAGGAGGGACTGGAAAAGCTGGTTCGCTATGACGTCACCCGCCGCAAAAGTCTGATTGACCATTTCTACGACGTCGGGGCCTCTGCTCAGGCGGTCGCTGCCGGAGAAGCCATGGAGCGGGGTGACTTTGCCACCGGTCGCTATGAGGCAAGCATCCGTCGTAATCCTGACCGCATGCAGGTGTTACTAACCCGACACGGCAATGTCTGGGGCATTCCCCTCAAAGTCTCCAAGGCAGTCACCCTCTCGGCCGGCAGCGAGATGGTTGAGATCGGTTACAAGCTCGAGGGCCTGCCGGCATCGTTCTGCCAGCATCTTGCCATCGAATTCAACTTTGCTGGTCTGCCAGCCCAGGCAGCTGGTCGTTGTTTCCGTAACGAAGCGGGTGAGGAAGCCTGGAAGACGACTGGCTTGATATCAAAGCCACTCTTGATTGTTGCGTGGCAAGCAACGGTGGCCTGGCTGGCTTCTGGACCTTTCCGATTGAGTCAGTCAGCCAGTCGGAAGGCGGCTTTGAGTCGGTCCATCAATCGGTGGTGGTGATGCCCCACTGGATCGTAACGCCTGATGCCCAGGGCTGCTGGCAGGTGGTGATGCAGATCACTGCTGGGAGCCTAGCGGCTAGCATGGCCACGGCAATCGGCCAACCGCTGCGGACCGGTGCCTAGGGCCGTCTTTGGAATGAGCCCAAGAGTACCCGGTGAGCCGGTTCATTGAGCCTCAATGGCAGCAGCGAGCGTATACCAGTCCATCTTTGGTTCAATCTCGTCTGCCTGGTAGGCCAGCCAACTGACATCGCGCTGCCGCATTCAATGCGATTCGGCAGAGGTCTGCGACGGTAGCAGATTTCTCCGCATGAGCCGACTCGTTCTCCCCTTCTTCTGCCGTTCACGAGACGGGTGATTCTGCGACATAACGTGAAAAGGAAGCCAAAACGAACTGTTGGCCTGTTCCTGGCAGGTGCTAAGCTTGCGAAAGTGCTGTTGACCGTACTATCCTCGATCCAAGGCCTTACAGACGGCAACAGACTGGAAAATGCCAAATCATCACGCGATATCACTATCACTACCGCTTGGGGGCAGGATGGTTCCGTTTCTTACACAGCTTCTTTCCTCGTTCGCTCGCGGACGTCACCCAGCACCCGCACGACGTCGCCGTCGTGCCCTCCGCACGTCGCACCCTTGCGAGCGGCTGGAGTCACGGTTGGCCCTCGCAGCCGATGCGGCGGCCCTCTTCACGCTCTTGCCTACAGAGTCCGTGTACCTCGACGCGTCGCAGTGGGGACCGGCTCCTGTGGTGATCGAAACCGCGCAGGTGGTCGGCTCTGGGGAAGATGGATTTGTGGTCACCGCAGTCGCCAGCGGTGTGGTGGAAAAGTGGGACGCTGCCGAGCAGGTTTGGCGGGATGTGTCGACACAACCGACCACCAGCAACCCCAGGAAGCTTCTCCGCCTTCTCCGGGAACGCACGCTTTCTCAAGGGGATCTGCTGCGGTGGACACCTGCGAGCGGCAACACCACGACAGGCTACGAACGGGCGTTTACCGTGCGAGGCTGGGAAGACAGCGCGGTTCCGCCCGCTCCAGCCCCCACGGCACCTGCAGCCGTTGCCAACCTCACCGTTTCTTCGACAGTCACCTGTGAACTTACAGCCAACTGGCAGGTGCCCGCCACACCGGCCGTCACTGCGTCGACCGCCACCATCAACGATGGACGCACGACTTCGGTCTATCTGACGCCTACCACTTCGGTTGCCTTCCCCGATCTTGCCGCCAAGACGACCTACACCTTTTCTGTTTGGGCGACCAATGCAAGCGGTGCTGGACCGGTCACCAAAGTTGGGTTCCAGTCCCCGCCCGCCCAGCCGGGGACGCTCGATGCCGGGTTTGGGGACTCTGGCGTCGCGTCGTTTCAGAACGTCCACCTGCTGGCGACTCAGTCTGCTCTCGATGATCAGGGCCGAACTTTGGTTATCGGGGAGTCGGGCGATGACCAGGGTAGGATCATCCGTTTTACTGCCACCGGCGAGTTCGATCCAACCTTCGGTGGACCCATGGGCGTCCCGTTCACCGGGCTGCGAACCACTGCACTCACCACCCACGAAGGGGGCGTCATTTTTTCGGCGATTTCTGACGGTCAAGAGTTCGTCATCCTGCGCACCTCCTCATCCGGGGCCCTCGACCCCAGTTTCAACGGGAACGGAGTTTGGGTATCCGAAGATGTGGCCGCGACCGGAGGGACCATGGTGGTGGACTCTCAGGGCAGAATCACCATGTTCATAAACTTTGAACATAACGCCAAATCCGTCACCTTGGTTCAACGCATCCTCGCTGACGGGACCCCAGACTCGACGTTTAATGCGAGTGTCCTGGATCCACCGGATTTCGATCTGGTAATCCGCGACGCCACCGTCCTCCAGGACGATTCGGTCGCGTTTACCGGGCAGACCATACCGACGACCACCGGTCAGACCGGTTTCGCGTCTGGTCGCGTACTCTCCGACGGCACCCTGGACCCGCAATGGGGACTGCTCAACAAATACGATGTCACGCAACCCAACATCAACTTTGACGGACAAGTGATCGCGGTCCAGCCCGATGGAAAATACCTGGTAGCTGGTCAGGCCACCAACTCTGAGACGGGTGAGATAACCGCTTTCATCGCACGATATCTAGCGAACGGCCAGGATGATCTACCGTTCGGCGCACCTCCAGACGATCCGCAAATCGGCCTGGGAGCTTTCGGAATCGATCTGGGAGAGAATCCTAAAGTCTTCGCCATCGCGTTGCAGGCCAACGGCAAGATCGTCATAGCCGGCGGCACAACTCTGGCCTCGGGTGATGTTGGCTTCACACAACGGGTGACCGACGGCGGATTTCTGGACCATACCTTTGGCACCGACTCGGCGTTCCCAGGCGCCGTGTTCACATCATCAGGTGTCAACGTCGGCGTTCACGTTCGTGATGATGGTCGCCTAGTCGTCGCAGGGTCATCAACGCAAGACGATGCTATCAACGTGATGCAGTACAACGCCTGTTGACTGCAGAGCCTGACAGTGAGCGAGAAAGGGTATTATGAGCGTCTTGAGTATCTGCTGCGCTACTGTGCCCGGCCGGCGTTTACGCGAGAGCGGCTGTCGGTCGTACTCGGCACGGGCGACCGCCCCGAGCGGGTTCGCTATGCCCTGCCCGACATTGCTTAGTGCTGAAAAACAAGGTGTTTCAGCGCCATGTCCATCTGCCCGGGCGTTTTCTAAATAGAGGACCGTGGAGTAGAGTGCCGCGGTGTTGGTGACGAGGATGTAGAGCGTCCGCTTGAAGAAGAACACGTGGCTTGTCCAGTCCACCACGGGGACGTCGTCAATCGGCAGCGGCTTAAGCGTGCCGGGCTTGAGCCGGGAGCCGAGTTTTCTGAGGCCGCGGCCGACATGCTCATCTGGCAGCACAGCGGATTCTCCGTTGATGCCAGCGTTCCGATCTCGCTTGCTGACCGGGACGTGCCGGGGTACTTCCAGAGCCTCGAGCATCTGCTGCGTTACTGTGCCAGGCTGGCGTTTGCACTAGATCGGCTTTCGGTCGTGGTGGGTACTGGTAACCGAACCGAACGGGTTCGCTACACCCTGCCCCGGCACAAGCGCGGGAACTGGGTTGGCCCTAGACGTTCACGAAAGTCGACGCGGCCCGGGGTCGATTCGGAAAATTCTGACGTATCTGGGTGAACCGCTGGATCCGCCGCGGGTATCACCAGCCCGGGGCCGCCGGACTCCTTGGGCGAACTGCTGCAGTGTCATCCTGTTGGAGAGTTCATGCAACCATCACCGGAAGATCTGCCCATTGTCGACATTGATCACCGCTGGGCACCGTTGCCGTTCCTTCGCGACACTCGATCGCGCGGCCGCATTGAAGGTGATTCAGAAGCGGTCTGCGGCGATCGCAGAATTGTCCGCATGAGCCGACTCTTTCTCACCTTCTTCTGCTATTCACGAGGTGGGTGAGGGCGCGACTTACCGCCCAAGCCAACGGTTCGGCTGTCCTAGGGAGGTGCTACGCTTGCGAAAGTTCCGGTGACCGTTCTAACTTTCACGCGTGTGGCTGTTCAGTTGATACTCAGTCCCACTAAAATCTACGCCGGACAAAGGATTTTTCAGGCCACAAACGGTTGAGGCGAAACATGGCAGGTTTTACGCGTCGCGGTCTCGTGCAGGCAGGCTTTCTCGGGGGCGTCACTCTGGCGGCACCGGCCCGGCGGGTCTGGGCGGCAAATGCCAATGAAGAGATCAACCTCGGCTTCATCAGCTGTGGCGGGCGGTCTAACTCGCTGATGGGTTCATTTGCAAAGGTTCCAGGCGTCACGATTGGTGGCCTCTGTGACCCTGATGAAAAACGACTGGCTGCGGCAAGTCAGCGGTTTCCCAAGGCCCGCACCTGGACAGACCTGCGGGAGCTCCTTACTGATGACGGCATCGACGCGGTGGTAATTTCCACCTGCAACCACTGGCACTGCCTGGCCGCCATCTGGGCGATGCAGGCCGGCAAGGATGTTTATGTCGAAAAACCACTGTCGCACAGCCAATGGGAGGGTCGGCAGACGGTCAACGCAGCCCGGAAGTTCGGCCGCATCTGTCAGGTTGGCACACAGCAGCGGTCTGATCCGATGCAGGCTGAGATTAAAAAGTTTCTCCATGAAGAGCAGGCCCTCGGAGCGATTCAGTCGGTCCGCGTCAACCGGATCGGCATGCGGGCAACGATTGGCAAACGGGAGAAGCCGCTTGAGATTCCCAAGGATGTTGCCTACGACCTCTGGCTGGGGCCGGCGGCGGATGAGCCAATCTATCGCGACAAGTTGCAGTATGACTGGCACTGGGACTGGAACACTGGTTCAGGTGAGATGGGTAACTGGGGCGTGCACGTGCTCGATGACGTCCGCAACGTCATCTTTCGCGACGACGTTGCCCTGCCCCGGCGGATTCAGGGCATTGGTGGCCGGGTAGTCTGGAACGATGCCGGGCAGACGCCCAACGTCCACATGGTGCAATTCGACACCGGCTCGATTCCGGTGAGCATTCATCTCAGTAACCTTCCGGCTGGGCCCGAGGAGAAGAAGAGTCCGAAGTATCCGGGGCCCGGTAGCGGCTACGTTGCGATCTGTGAGGGTGGTCGTTATCAAGGCCAGCGGGGTGGTGGCGTTGCTTACGATGCCGCGGGGAAGGAGATTCGCCGATTCAAGGGCAACTCCGGCAACGGCCTACACCAGCAGAACTTTATCGATGCCGTGCGGGCGGGTGACCCTGCCCTTCTTAACGCCGAGGTTGAGGTCGGCAACGACTCCACCGGCTGGTGCAACCTGGCGAACATTGCCTACCGGGCTGGCAGTCGCTATCGGGCCGAGACCATCGCCGACGGCTTTCCGCAGATTGGTGGGCTTGCTGAGGAACTCTCCAACTGGCTCACCCCCTTTGGCCTCAGCCTTGATGGGGGTGAAATCCTCGCGAGCCCAGTCCTTGAAATTGATCCAGTCAGCCAGCAGTTCATAGGGTCGGGGGCGGACGCGGCCAATCGGTTCCAGCGACGGGATTACCGCGACGGTTTTGTCGTGCCAGAAATCGGCTGAAAGGTCTGTCGTGGCGGACCGGAATGCTGGCAGAAACGGTGATCGAGCAATTAGCCCTGCGGTGAAACCATTTCGATCACCCGCCAGTCGAGCCAGCGGCTATCGGGATCTCCGTCTACGCGGCCAATGAAACCGACGTGTCCGCCTTGGTCCGTGGCGACCAGCCTTACGCACGAAGGGTAGGAAACCCGTTTGTCATCGAACATCGCGAATGGCACGAGCGGATCGTCTCTGCTGGCAATGATTGTTGTCGGGGTGCTAATCGCTGGAATGAACTGTGAGGCACTTGACTTCTGGTAGTAGTCGAGAGCATCACGGAAGCCGACCGCAGACGCTGTGAACCAGTTGTCAAACTCCAACAGACTACGTGGCCGCCTGCCTTCGGCAGGCCGTATTGCATCCGGTCGCTCCTGCCACCACTCTTCGAGACGAGCCACAAGCCGCCGTGTGAGGTGCCGGTCATAAATGCGGCTTGTGCCTGTGCCGATGGCTTTGACACCCATGACAAGATCAATCGGTGGGTTCACTGCAATCGCATGCCGAACCGCCGCAGGAACCCGTTTTGGTTCTTCACCGAGGTACTTCAGTAGCACATTGCCACCGAGCGATACACCGAACAGTGACAGGTCAGGCGGCACGCTTGCAGGACCGCCAGTCCACGCGATCACAGCGTCCACCACCTTTGCCAGATCTCCCGAGCAACCGGCATGGTAGGGCCTGCGGGCAAGCGGCTTTCCTGCGCCGCAGCCACGCATGTCCCAGCGGAACACACGTACGCCGCGTTCGTAAAGTTTTGTTTTAAGACGCACCAGGAACGGGGAGCGGTGATCATCAGACACTCCATGTGCCATAACAATCACCTTTCCGGACGGTTGCCAGCTCTTTGGGGTGTCGTCGTGGACGGCTACCGCATCGCCGTCGCCGAGATCAACTGTTCGAATGACGGCCTTTTCCTTAGGGAGTCGCTGCGGCCACTGCGAGCCGATGATTGTCTGGGCGTGACCGCCTCTGAGCCACCAGGGCGGCTTGAAGAAAGGTGTCTTGCCAGTGGACTTTGGTGGTTGCGGTTGTTTGGACATCTTGATTTTGGTCCGTGTTATTTTGTCGACAGTTATTGCGCGGTGCCGCTTGGCACGCCTGTCTGGCCCGTTCCAACAAGAATCAATTGAGTTGGAGAGGAAAACGTTCGGGTTTTGTAGAGGATTGGCATATTCGATTCTAAGCTCAGTGCACTGTGTGGTCGACGAGTGTTGTAGTGCCGCCACCACCGCTCAATCAGCACCTTTG
>RGBY01000079.1 GCA_009919445.1 Planctomycetia bacterium | reverse complement strand
ATGGCAGCGGAGCGATTCTGCGTGCGAAACAGTGGCGCTCGGGCGGTTGTCGAGGGCGTGGGCGACCACGGCCTTGAGTACATGACTGGCGGCCGGGTGGTCATCCTCGGGCCCACCGGACGGAATCTGGCTGCGGGCATGTCCGGAGGCGTCGCCTACGTCTTCGCCCCCGATCGTGATGTCCTCCGCCTCAACTGCAACCTCGAACTGGTCGAACTTGAGACCGTTGAGGCGGCAGAAGATGTGGCAGAGTTGCAGGAGATGATTCAGCGGCATGCCGAGTTCACCGGGTCGACGGTGGCCCGTGGCATCCTCGACACCTGGGATGCCTCGCTGCCGCAGTTCGTCAAGGTTATGCCCCGCGACTACAAGCGGGCATTGGCCGAAATGGCTGCTGAGACCGAACTGGCGACAGCAGGCGGTTAAGTCGGTCGCCCCGGCACCCAACAGCAAAACGACACGTAGAGCAAACACACCAGCGAACCACACCAGCAAATCAGGCAGCCCTTTGGCGGGCTGCCTACAGAAAAGGAGCCAAGCCGATGGGCAATCCACGCGGATTCATGACCGTCGATCGCAAGACCTATTCCGAGCGAGATCCACAAGAGCGGATTGGTGACTGGAACGAGTTCCATGTCGACCTCCCCATCGTTGACCTGCAATCGCAGGGTTCACGCTGCATGGACTGTGGTGTCCCGTTTTGCCATACCGCCGATCTGATGGCCAACATGGCAGCCGGCTGCCCGGTGCGGAATCTGATTCCGGAATGGAATGACCTCGTCTATCGGGGACATTGGAAGGATGCCCTCGAGCGGCTGCACAAAACCAACAATTTCCCAGAGTTCACTGGCCGGGTTTGCCCCGCGCCCTGTGAAGGGTCGTGTGTGCTCGGCATCCATGAGCCCCCAGTGACGATCAAGCAGATTGAATGTGCCATCGTTGACCGCGGCTGGGAGGAGGGCTGGATTGTCCCTCAGCCGCCGACTCTGCGAACTGGCAAACAGGTGGCTGTGGTTGGGTCTGGGCCGGCGGGGCTGGCCTGCGCGGCCCAGCTCAATCAGGCCGGGCATCTGGTCACGGTCTTTGAGCGGGCTGACCGGATTGGTGGCCTGCTGATGTACGGCATCCCCAACATGAAACTCGACAAAGAGAAGGTGGTGCAGCGTCGGGTCGATCTGCTGGCCGCCGAAGGGGTGATCTTCAAGACTGGCATTGAGATTGGCAAGGATCTTCCTGCTGCCAAGCTCATGGCGGACTTTGATGCCGTGGTGCTCTGTGTCGGTTCCACTCGCCCCAACGATTTCTTTGCCAAAGCCCCGGGGCGTGACCTGCAGGGAATTCACTTTGCGATGGATTTTCTCACGGGCAACACCCGCAGCCTGCTCGACTCGCAGCATGCCGATGGCAACTACCTGTCTGCCAAAGATAAAGATGTCATCGTCATCGGTGGCGGTGACACTGGCACCGACTGCATTGGCACCTCACTGCGACATGGCTGCCGCTCGTTGGTGACCTTTGAAATTGTGCCGCAGCCCCCGGCCGAGCGGGCCGCGAATAATCCCTGGCCACAGTGGCCGAAGATTCTCAGGAAGGACTACGGCCACGTTGAGGCGGCCGCTCACTTCGACTATTCCCACGTCCCCGGCAAGCAGCTGGCAGGTGACCCACGGGAGTTTTCGGTGCAGACGGTTGAATTCCTCGGCGATGATGCCGGCCACCTGCGGGCGGTAAAGACTGTGCGGCTCGACTGGAGCAAGCCGCAAGAGGGTGGTCCACCGTTCTCGGTCGTTCCTGGCAGTGAGCAGGAGTGGCCCTGTCAGATGGTGATGCTTGCCCTTGGCTTTGGCGGGCCAGAGCAGCTGATTGCCGAAGAGCTCGGCGTTGAGCGAGACAGCCGCAGTAACTTTGCTGCCGACTATGGCCGCTACACCACCAACATTGAAGGGGTGTTCGCGGCGGGCGACTGCCGGCGGGGCCAGAGCCTGGTTGTCTGGGCCATCAACGAAGGCCGGGAAGCGGCCCGTGAATGTGACCGTTACCTCATGGGCAGTTCAGCCCTGCCCTCAGCGAGTGACACAGAAGCGACGGTCATGGCCTGATCGTTTCGTGTTTTCCCCCACCGGGCTGGCCATCCCTGTTGATTCGAGGAGCAACAGGGATGGCAGCCTCTGCGTGTGGCGGCGGTAGCCTATCAGGCCTTCAAGGGCTGGCCTCAGATCGCGTCGCCTGCAGTCTCGCCGGTGCGAATCCGCACGACTTCGGCAAGGTCAGAGACAAAGATCTTTCCGTCACCAACCTGGCCGGTCCGAGCAACCGTCATGATCTTGTTGATCACGGTTTGAGCTTCTCCGTCGTCGACCACTACCTCAAGTTTCACCTTGGGCAGAAAGTCAACGGAATACTCGGCGCCGCGGTAGGTCTCAGTGTGTCCCCGCTGCCGGCCAAAGCCACGAACCTCAGTGACAGTCATTCCCTTGATACCGATCTCATTGAGGGCATCCTTCACTTCTTCGAGCTTGAAGTGCCGGAGAATTGCTTCAATCTTCTTCATCGTTTCGTTCCTTTCCAAAGAGCGGTCGCGGTGACCACCTGTCGGTTTCTACTTTTTTTGTGCTTTCCAACTGCTTCCGCCGCCGCTGGTCTGCTGTGCCGATCACCTGACCGGCGTTCCGGAAGCAGAGTGTTGCATCTTGTGTGCCATGGCGTGAAAAAAATTTCCCCTCGCTTTTTAAGGCCTATCTGGGGGCAGCACCGGCAGGCCTGTCGCACCGCTGTGACACATCTGGTGGCAGTCCTGCTGGCCATCTGGCAGCCGAAAGGGCGGTCTCCTCGGAAAATCGACAGAAAAAGGCAGTGTCACATCGCTGAGGCGCGGCTGTCGCGCCGCGTGAGCGCTGCTGCGGGAGGGGTTTGTCGTATCACTCGGCTCGAAATTGGGCTGGGTCGAGGCCGTGGGCCTTGAGCAACCGATAGAGCGTGCCCCGGGGAACCTGAGCCAGTTTGGCTGCCGCCGAGACATCCCCCTTGAGTTGGTTGAGCAGATCGACCAGATACTGCCGTTCGAAACGGGCAACGTGGGCGGCACGCTTGGCAAAAAAGCCGTCGCCTGTCTCGGCAATGGAATCGGCCTGGCCGCCGGCAGCAGCCACGATTTCGTCAGGCAGGTCGTCAACACCGGCCACATCACCGGGGGCAAGGGCCATTGCCCGACGGACGACATTCTGCAGTTCTCTGACATTTCCCGGCCAGTGGTAGTGTCTGAGTACCTGGTAGGCATCGGTTGAAAGCCGGCCGGCGGTACGGCCCATTTCCCGGCCAGCCCGGCTGGCGAACAGTTCGGCCAAGAGGCCGATGTCATCCCCTCGTTCACGGAGGGGCGGCAGGCTGATCCGAACCACATTGATGCGATAGTAGAGATCGCGTCGGAATGTGCCCTGTTCGACCATGGCGTCAATCGCCCGGGAGGTGGCGGCAACTACCCGCACATCGACAGGAGTCTCCTTGCGGGCTCCGACGCGGCGGACACGCCGCTCTTGCAGCACACGCAGCAACTTGGCCTGCAAGGCGGCTGGTAACTCGGCGACCTCATCGAGGAACAGCGTGCCGCCATCGGCGACTTCAATCAGGCCGATCCGGCGGGCATCGGCTCCGGTGAATGCGCCGCGTTCGTGGCCAAAGAGCTCACTTTCGAGAAGGGCGTCGGGGATGGCCCCGCAGTCAATTGGTACGAAGGGGCCGTCGGCCCGCCGACTCCGGCGGTGGACAGCCCGGGCTACCAGTTCCTTGCCGGTGCCGGTTTCGCCAGTGATGAGGACATCAACTCCACTGCTGGCGACCCGTTCGATCAGTGCATAAACCTGCCGCATGGGCGGGCTCTCACCGAGAAAGTCTTCGAACGAGTAGGGCCGTTCGACAGCCCGGCGGAGTGCCTGTTCGCTGGAGCGGCGGCGCGAGGCGGTCAGGGCATGTTCGAGGGCACCTTCCAGTTCACGATCAGCTGCCTCCAGCGGCAGGTAATCGGCGGCCCCCTGCCGCAGGCAGCTCCGAGTCTGTTCGGCGCTGGGGGCTGCGTCGACAACAACTACCGGAAGATCAGGATCGGCAGCCACCAACGGGGTGAGCATCTCGAGTGCCGGGATGCCGTCGCGGGCCACGAGGACGGCGATATCAAAGCTGTCAGCGGTGACCAGGGAAATGCCAGCAGGCACCGAGGAGGCATGCTGGACCTCAAGCGGCTGCAGACGGGCAACGATCCGGCCGTAGGCAAGGCCTGTGGCACCGGCCGGATCGACAATCACGATGCGTGGCTGGCGCACGGCAGGCCGTCTTGATGGAGGGAGGGAAACGCAAGGGCATACGGGCGCGTGCCGCCGCCGCCTGCCAGCACGCCTCGTTCTCAGTATCGCCCGGTCAGCCCCTGCATTCAACCAACCCAGCCTGGACCAGGGCCGGGACGGTGGGGAGTGGCAGCCGATTCCGACGGGCAAAGACGTCTGGTAAGGTAAGTAGCCTGCGTGTTTTACCCGTGACGTTGCCCCGCCCCTGTTGAGGCGGTCCAGGAGAATGCTATGCCGCTCGATCCCTACTCACTCTGCCCCGGCGGAACTGGCAAGAAGATCAAGTTTTGTTGCCATGAACTGCTCGGTGACCTCGAACAACTCGACCGGCTGGTTGAAGGCGAGCAGATTGAGGCAGCACTTGAGCAGGTCGTCCGGCTTTCGGAAAAGCATCCGGGCAAGGCCTGCCTGCTGGCCACGCGGACCAAACTCGAGCTGGCGGCCAAAAAGTTCAACGATGCCGCCGTGACCAGCCGGGCATTCTTGGAAGCCTACCCCGATAACCCCCTGGCACTGGGCCATGCTTCGGTCTCAGCCGCACTGGTTGACAACATGCAGGAAGCGGCCAGTCTTTTTGATCGAGCCCGCGAGGCGGCAGCCGCCGATGTGCCGGATGATCTCGTCCGAATTGCGATGACGCTTGTCCAGGTGGCGGCGCAGGTCGGCCAGTTCGGTCTGGCTGAGTCGACCATCGAATGGCTAACCGAAAAATCGCTGGGGTCTGATGAGGAACGGAGCATCCTGGCTGAGACGCTGCTTTCTGCCGGGCTGCCACCCGCCCTGCGGATCAGGGTGCCGCTGGCGACGACATCAGAAGACTCGCCATGGCGGTTTGAATTTGAAACTGCGACCAAGCATGCGGCTGAGTGGCGGCTGGCAAAGGCCTTGAAAACCTTCAACAGCCTCAAGGGGGTAGCGGGCGATAGGCCAGAGCTGTTTACCAACATCGCCCTGCTCTGTGAGCGACTGGCCCGGCCCTTGGAGGCAGCAGAGGCCTGGCTGAAGGTGGCCGACCTGCAAGCCAGCGCTGGCGCGGCCTCCGCTCATGATGAAGCGGTCGAAGCAACCGGGCGAGCGGTTGCCTTGGAGAGCCAAGCCAACCCTGAGCGGTCGCCGGTTGTTCGGTATGAACTGCTGCGTGGCAAGCTTGATGGTGATATTGATCTGCTTGAGGACGCCCTCCGCAAGGATGACCATTTTGAGGCCTCACCGGTCGATCGTTCACGGTGGGTCTCTCGCGGGGCAGTGCCGCCCCGGTCGAGCTGGCGAATTTATGACCTGCCCGCGGGTGCGGAGGCCGCTGAAGAGGGGCAGCGGCTTTTGGGCAACGTGCTTGTCTACGGCAAGCAGACTGACCGTGATGCCGAGGCGACACTGCAGGGCTTTGCACCCGATCTGAAAGAGGCCAAGCCGCTGGCCGAAGGCCCACTCGTCTGCACGTTTGAAAAGGTCGATCAGCCGACTGGCATGCCGTCTGCTGCTCCCATGACCTATCTGGCCAGTAGCCAGTATCGGATGGTGCCGCCGGCAACCCCGCCAGCCCCGCCGGCTGCTGGTGAGGACGCGGCCATCGACACGTTGGTGGCCCAGCAGCAGGGGTATGTAGCCCGGCGGTTCAGTGCAGCATGGCCCGATATGGCACTTCCCGAACTCCTCGGTAAGACGCCTCGTGAGGCAGTGGCGGCTGGTGGTGTAGCCTGCTGGCGGGTTGAGGCAATCGTCAACGAGGCTGAGGCCACCGAGCAGATTCCGGTTGGCCGTGACATCTGGCCGGCACTGCGGGAGGCGGTCGGCCTGCCGGCGCCGACCCCGATTGAGTCGGCTACTCCGCTTGGTGAGGTGCCGCCACAGCGATGGCTCCGACTCGATCTGGCCAAGGTTGAGGATGATCATCTGCGGGGCCTGCTCGTGACGGCGGCTGAACTGGGCTATGGGCTGACTGCCCAGCGGGTGGCCGAGGCGTTACTGACCCGCGAGGGCATCACCGATGCTGATCGATGGCAGGCCTACGGTGTGCTGGAAACCCGCGCCCGATCGACCGTGCAACGGCTTGAAATTCTCAAGAAGATCCGGGCGCTGGCCTCGGCCGTGAAGGCCGATGAGGGCATGCTGGACGTGGGTGAGTTGCGGATTCACCTTCAGCGGGGCGATCAGGCAGAGTTTACCCGGGTGCTTGAGCACATTCGTCGCCATCATGGTCAGAACCCGCGGGTTGGACACCATGACCACCGACTTCCAGCCACCGTTTTCCGAGACCGAGACTGCCCTCATGCGGCGGGCAGTTTTTCTCGCGCGACGGGGTGAGGGCCTGGTTGAGCCCAATCCGATGGTGGGGGCAGTGGTGGCCGATGCGGCCGGAAAAATTTTGGGCGAGGGCTGGCATCAGCGATTTGGCGAAGCCCATGCCGAAGTCAATGCCTTGTCAGCTGCCGGGGCGGCGGCCCGTGGGGCAACGCTCTATGTCACACTCGAGCCGTGTTGTCATCACGGGAAGACACCACCATGCACCGAGGCGACTCTGGCTGCCGGTATCAATCGGGTGGTGATGGCGACAGCCGATCCGTTCCCTGCCGTTGGTGGTGGTGGGCTGACGGCCCTGCGGCAGGCTGGCGTTCAGGTTGATGTTGGTCTGCTTGAAGCGGAAGCAATCGAACTCACCGCACCCTTTCGGACCTTAATCGAGAAGGCCCGGCCGTGGGTGATTGCCAAATGGGCGATGACTCGGGCCGGGCAGATGGTGCTGCCTGATGGAGTCAGTGGAACTGGGCCAGCAGGGAGTCGCGGTTGGATTTCTTCGGCCGCGTCTCGGGCGATTGTTCATGACCTGCGGCGGCGGGTCGATGCGATTGTGGTCGGCATTGAGACCGCCTTGGCGGATGATCCACTGCTCACCGCCCGCCCACCGGGGCCGCGTCGGTTGCTTCGCGTGGTTCTCGATCGAAAGGCACGTCTGCCGCTTGGGTCGCGGCTGGTGCAGACGGCAGGCGAGCAGCCTCTTGTGGTGGCGGTTGGTCCGGCAGCGGCGGCCGCGCGGGTGGCTGCGCTTCAGCAGGCCGGCTGTGATGTCTGGCAGAGCGAGCAGGCTGAATCGGGGCCGATGCTGGCAGCCTTCTGTCGCGAACTGGGCCGCCGGCAGGTGACCAACCTCATGGTTGAAGGGGGCGGGGCAGTCCTGCAGGCATTTTTTCAGGCGGGTCTCGTCGACGAAGCTTGGGCCTTCATTGCCCCACAGGCGGTTGGTTCCCAGTCATCACGGGCGGGTCTGTTCGCCACGTTGCCGGGGCTAAGAGTGGTTTCCATCGAGCAGCCCGGCGGTGACCTCTTTCTCCGCGGGCGAATCGAGTCTCGCGTACGAACGTGATTCGTAGTTTCAGATCCCCCGGTTTCCACCGGGGGTTTTCCACGGCTGCATCCTATTGAAGCCGCGAGCGGAACGGTAGCACGGCAACTGTATGGCTTTAGCGGTCAGCGTAAACGTGGGTCAACTCTTCTGAGGTCAGTGGCGTCTCCAGGTCATCGCTTTGCAGCAAAAACTGGACGCGTTGATTGCCCGGCTTCTGGCCGCGGACGCGGACGCGGAAAACAGCCTCATCGGCTGGGGCCAGTGATGCCAATGGGTCAAACGCCACCTGCAGATTTTCTACCTGGAATGGCACCGGCCCCTGGGCAGTGACCGGCTCAAGGTCACCCAGCAACTTGGCCACCAGGGCCACGTTGGTTGCCGCCTTGGTGCCCTCGTTGACCACCCGCACCACATATTCGGTCATCCCGCCCAGTTCAATCGGATCTTCACTGTCGGTCACCTCAAAGGACAACGCGGCCAGCCCCTCAACCTCAATAGTGTGCGACAACTGATCAGCCAGGCCTGCCGGATTGCGGGTGGCGACCACCAGAGGCTGTGGGCCAAGCGTGGTCGGCATCACCACCAGTTCCACCGCGCCGACCTCTCCGGCGGGCAGTTCTTCAAGGCTCCAAAGCACGCGGTGCGTGCGTTCGTCGTAGTAGCCCGCGTTGTTCGCTCTGACAAACTTCACGCCAGCTGGCAACTGGGCCGCCAGTTCAACTGCCAGGGCTGGTGCGGTGCCGGTGTTGCTCATCCGGATGGTGCAGGTGGCTGGCCGCTGGAGGTAGCGGCGGCTGGGGATATCGGCTGCCAGTTCCAATGTCGGGGCGGTAATTTCCGCTCGTAGTTTTTGGGTGACCTCAACATCGCCATCGGCTCGGGCCCCCAGAATCACCTCATGAACCCCAGGTGTCACCGTCTGAAGCACCAGGGTGATTTGTTTTGCTTCGCCTGGCTCAAGCTGTCCAACGTCAAACTCAACTTCACGGCCTGCCGGATGAGACACTGCCTCAGGGAGCAGGCCCTCGACCACGACGCCAGTGGCGGTTCCCGTGCCGGGGTTGGTCAGCGTCAGGGCAACGGTCATTGGCTTGCCGATCAGCGTGGGTGTGAGCGGTTCGGCAACAATTGCCAGTGCTGGCTTGGTTACCCGCGACCGGACAGTGGCATCAGCCCGGAAACGCACGCTTGCGACGCTCCCTACTTCCCCCTCCTGCTGAGGCATGACCTCCATGGCCACCCGGGCCTCTTGGCCGGGCTTCAGTTCTCCAATGGCCCACGACAATGTTCCGCTGGGTTCATGCGGACCAGCGGGGCTGGCGGGTGGGATGGTCGTCATTAAGGTTGTGCCAAAGGGCACGGCATCACTGAGAACGGTGTCATAGGCAGTTGCGGCCCCCACGTTTCGGATGGTTACTTCAAAGCGAGCCGGCTTGCCCACCTGAAGATCACGCGGTCCACTTTTTTCGATGGTGAGCTGCGGTGTCTGTACGCCTTCCAGTTGCGGCACGCCGGGACGCCCCTGACCGGTGGTGCCAGCTGTCGGCAAGGCCTGTGGAGGAGTAAGCTGGGCTGGAGGCGTGCTTGCTGGCTCGGCTGTTGATGACTTCCCAATGGCCGGGGCCGCCGCAAATGGCATGGCGACACCGGTGTTTTGTAGAGAAGAGTTCGCTGGTGTCTTTGTGGGGCTGGGCGGGGCAAACGGATTGACACCCGCTGTGAGCGGCGCTGCCCGCCTGTCAGCGGCCAGTGGCTGGGGTGGTTGATTCAGCGGTGCCGCCTCGGCCGGTTTCGGTGTTGTCGGTAGAGCATCAACCAGTTCGTCCGGCCGGGCCTGGGGCGTCTTTGGGGCAGCCATGGTTGCAGCTGGCTCAGGCAGGGTTGAACCGGCAACCGTTTCGGTGCTGGTGGCCGATCGTGCGGTGGGGACAGCGAGGGGGGCTTCATCATTGACGGTTGTTGCCGCTGCCGCAGTTTGGGCAGGCTGCTCTGCTGCAGGCGTCGCGATGGCCTCTGGGGGTGCGGTGGCATCAGGCTTTGAAGCCGGTACCGCTGAGGCCAAATTCTTGGAACTCAGATTTGCGGCCGTTGTCTCGCCGGTGGCCGGTGCGGCTGGCGGTGTTGAGGTCGTCAGTGTCTTTGCTGCTTCGGCGGTGGCGGCTCCGGCAGCCAGCGAGTCCGCCAGCAGTAAGTCCTCTGCCAGCAGAGCTGCTGTCTCGCTGGGCGTGGGGGCATTGCTGGTGAGGTCAGCGGGGCTCGTAGCCGTTTCTTCTGCCGCCGCAGCATGCTCAGCGGGGGTCTGTTCCTGCTCGGGCTTTGTGTCCGCTGAGCCTGCGGCA
>RGBY01000078.1 GCA_009919445.1 Planctomycetia bacterium | reverse complement strand
AGGCGTCAAAGACAGTGACCGGAACCCGCTCAATGGTCGAGACATGAGGGAGCGGGCCTCGGTAAATAGGGCTCGATGGAGTGGCATTGGCGCGGGTGTTCATGAAGCTGGGCTCTCGGAAAGGAAATGCCGAAAAATCAACCCTCTATTTTGGCAGCCGGCGGGCTGTTTGCAACTCAATTGGAAAGAATAAGGCCTTGAAGACCGCATTTTTTTCGTCCCCTGGGGCTCAGATCATCGGGCAGGCCTATTCCACCGGTTCCATTGCTGCAATCATTGCCCCACTGTTCGTCGGTCTGCTCGCTGACCGGTTCCTGCCAGGACAAGTTGTGCTTGGGCTTCTGCACCTCCTCGGGGCAGGGTTTCTTTATGCGGTTGCTCAAGCCGATGACCCCAGCAATTTTTATTGGCTGCTGCTTGGTGCAGGGCTCTGTTATATGCCGACGCTCGCGCTCGTGAATTCAGTTAGTTTCGACCTGCTGAAGAATCCCCAGAAGCAGTTTCCATTGGTTCGGGTCTGGGGCACAATCGGCTGGATTGCAGCTGGGATAACTGTGGGCTCGGTTTTGCCAGCAGTCTTAGAAGAAGGGCTCCTGCCGGCTGCGGTGACAGGCTTGATGCTTGGCGATGCGTCTACCTTTGACGCCGGGAAGACAAACCTGCCATTTCTCTTGGCCGCGGCCACATCGCTGCTGTTGGGGCTCTACTGTTTTTCTTTGCCGAGCAGTCCGCCCAAGGCAAAGGGAGAGCCAATTAGTGTTGCCAAACTGCTCGGCTTTGATGCCATTGGTCTGCTGAAGCAGCCGGCCTTTGCCGTTTTTGCCGTGGCTAGTTTTCTGATCTGTATTCCGCTGGCTGTCTACTACGCCATGGCCAATAAATACATTGGCGACATGGGTATTCAGCAGTCGCTTGGCCTCGGGAGCGAGACGGTCATGACATTCGGTCAGATGAGTGAGATCGGCTTCATGCTCTTGATGCCCTTCTTTCTGGCCCGATTTGGTGTCAAAACCATGCTGCTTGGAGGCATGCTTGCCTGGGTGGTTCGTTATGCCCTGTTTGCCTTTGGAGCCGAGCAGGCTTGGATGCTGACGCTGGCCGTGATCCTTCATGGCATCTGCTACGACTTCTTTTTTGTGACGGGGCAACTCTACACCGACCATGTCGCGCCACGTCATCTCCGGGCCAGTGCACAGGGATTGATTGCCCTGCTTACTTATGGAGCTGGCATGTATGTCGGCAACATTGCCTTTCCTCAAGTCGCCGACGCCTTTGCCAAGACCCCCGGTGTCATCCCCTGGCAGCCGTTCTGGATCAGTTTTGCGGTCATGGCAGGCGTGATCATGATTGGCTTTGCCATTGCCTTCCGTGACCAGGTGCGACTTTCGGCTGAGGAAGTGACCTGAGCCGAGTGCTCAGCGAGCTGATGGTGGCAGTCTGGTGTCAGAGGCTAGACTGGCAGAATGACCGACCTGCCTTCTCCCCTGTTGCCTCACCAGTTGCCACGTTATGAACTCTCGAGCCGTGAACTGAGGGCTCGTGTCTGGTCGCGACTGCGGAGACAGCGGGCCACCCTTGCCCTATCACTGAGCCTGCTGCTGCTCTCGGTTCCCTTCGTCAACTTTCATCCACTTGTCTGGGGGTTTGTTGCCGATCATCTCGTTGAGCAGACACTTACCCCCAGGCTGCTTGCAGGCTGGCTGGGAATCATGCTCGCAACCTACGTGATTGGTCTCGTGCTTGGTGCCGTGCAGACCTATCTCCTGGAGCGGGCCGGGCAGGCGTTTGTGCGTGATGTGCGGGTGGAACTCTTTGCCAAGTTTCAGCATCAATCTCTTGCATACCACCATGACCACAGTAGTGGTGAACTGGTCACCCGAATGACCGGGGACGTCGATGCGATGGAGCAGTCTGTTTTACAAGGACTGACCACGCTGCTTGAGGAGGTCGTTACCTTTGTCGTGGTTGCGGCGATGGTGCTCTGGCTCAGTCCTGTGGTGGGGGCGGTATCGATTCTTCCGCTGGCATTTGCCTTTGTTTTTATCCGTAGCTACAACCGCCAGGTGAAGTCAGTCTATGAGGGCGTGCGCCGCCGCCTTGGCAACATCGGCAGTTTCCTGCAGGATCGGCTGGCAGGCATTCAGGTGACGCAGAGTTTTGGGCGGGAGCGGGCGGAAGAACAGCAGTTCGTCGAGCGGGCCGATGAGTTTTTTCAGACGAGCGTGGCTGCGAGTCGGCTGCGGAACACCTACTTCCCGGTGGTTTCATTTTTTGGGTTTCTCAACAACCTTGTCATGCTCGGGGTTGGGGCATGGCTCATCATGCGTGGCAGTCATTGGTTTTCACTGGGGGCGCTGATTGCCTACCGAGGGTTCTGGTGGCGATTGCAAAGCCCGATTCGCACGATTGCCCAGACGAGTGACATTCTGCAAAGGGCACGGGCTGCAGCCTTGCGGGTGATGGAACTTCTCGACGCGCCGGTGACCATTGAGGATCAGCCGCATGCGCGGCAGTGGGACGCCGGCGAGGGTAGGGTGGCGTTTCAGAATGTTTCCTTTGGCTATGTGCCAGAGAAATTGGTCCTGGAGGATCTCTCGTTCACAATTGCTCCCGGTGAATTTGTCGCCATTGCCGGTGGGAGCGGTTCTGGGAAGAGCACGCTCTTAAACCTGATTCCTCGATTTTTTGATGTGGTCTCCGGGTGTGTGTTGGTGGACGGTCATGACGTGCGGGCATTCACGCTTGCATCACTGCGGTCAGAGATTGGTTTTGTTGGCCAAGATAACTACCTCTTCAGCGGAACCGTTGCCGAAAATCTTTGCTATGGGCGGCCGGATGCAACCAAGGCAGAGCGTGAAGCGGCTGTGAGGGCCGCCAACGCGCAGGAGTTTATCCGTGACCTCCCCAGGCAGTATGAGACCGAAGTGGGGCAGAACGGAGTGAAACTCTCAGGGGGGCAGCGGCAGCGACTCAGCCTGGCCCGGGCCTTTCTGACAAAGCCCCGAATTCTTCTGCTCGATGAGCCAACGGCATCTGTTGAGCCAGAGAGCGAAGCCTTGATTCATGACTCGATCATCCAAAGAACGACCGAGGGCTTGGGCACTACCGTGCTCGTGACGCATCGTGTCGATCTGCTCCGTCAGGTGCCCCGAATTCTTTTTCTTGAGCAGGGGCAACTCTTGGGAGACGGCCGACATGGGGAGCTCATCCAAGCCTGCCCCGCATATGCCGATGCCTACCATCGCTGGGAGGTGCGAGAGGGGGCTGCAGCAGGGACTTCAGAATGAACAAGAGACGAACTCTTTGGGGTGATTTCGTATTGCTCCCCAAAATCTGTCTTGCTGCATCAGCATGCAGACAAAAATTTTTCAAGTCGGGGACCAGTTCTACTGCGTTACCTTCTGCGACCGCCCGCATGTGTCGCTTTGGCGTTTGACTTGCCGTTATTCCCACGGCGGGACTGGGGGTCTTATTGGCCCCAAGCCTAAGTTGTGTTCTTTTACCACCTTACTGGGTACCCCGCAGCTTTGTGTCATTTGATGAATTGACTTCGTGTTGCTACGCCACTCTCCACGAAAACAGCTGCAACTTTCCTGGAAAATCAGTGGCAGTAAATACGCTGTCTCCCGCAAGCATTCGTAGCGAGATGCAAGCGGTTTGCTTAGGAAAAATCCGAGAACAATGCGTTCCCGAGCCGACCCATCTGCCCCGACTTTGGCCTGGGTAGGAAAAACAGGCCTATTCGGGCTGCGTTTCCTTAGATTGGCATACCCAAAAGCCATGGGATCGTGAACGGCTGATCGTATAGTGAAACGGAGCAGACACCCCTGATTTCAACGGTCCACGAGCACATCCCGGGCAGCAAATAGGAATTGGGTAAGTGTTCGAGGCCGTTCACGGCAAAGGAAGGCCGTGAAAGAAAACCCCCTCCCGCCGGTGGTCAACCCGATTTGCCGCGCCTATCAAGTATCGGGAACCCGCGGTACTCGTCTCGCAGCGGGGGATTTTCACACACTCACCAGTCAAAGGTGCAGCAATGATAGAAGGTTTGTCGGTGCTCGGTGCAGCAATGCCCGACCTTTCAGTTTTTCAGTACAACGCGGTCGACAACATATTTTCGATGACGGTCGCGACGATGGGGGCGGCAGCCCTTTTTTTGTTTATGTCACGGTCCCAGGTTGACGCCGAATACCGCCCGGCCCTCATGGTTTCGGGCCTGGTGGTATCGATTGCGTGTTATCACTACTTCATGATCCGGCATAGTTGGAACGACGCTTATGCGTTGGCCGAGGGTGGCGCCGGTTACATCGGCACCGGAGCCGCATTCAACGACTTCTATCGTTACGCCGACTGGATTCTGACCGTCCCACTGCTGATGGTGGAATTGGTTGCCGTTCTCCGTCTACCGGCCGGAAAGGCCAGCAGCCTGCTGACCCGGCTGGTGATCGCCGCCGCGGCGATGATCGCGCTCGGCTACCCCGGTGAAGTTATCGCTGACCCAAATCGCTGGACTGAGCGGGTGATTTGGGGTGGTCTGTCTTCGATTCCATTCTTCTACATTCTCTATGTGCTCTGGGGTGAACTGACCAAGTCGCTTGATAGTCAGCCACCGGCTGCCCGCAAGCTGATCGAAGTTTGCCGGCTGGTTCTGCTGGTCACCTGGGCGGTCTATCCGATTGCCTACGCACTTGGCGGTACTCCGGAAGCACTGACGGCCAAGGCCGGCGGTGCCGTCGGGGCTGGTGGTGTGGTCGGTCTGCAGATCGGCTACGCAATTGCTGACATGACTGCCAAGGCAGGCTTCGGTGTGTTGATCTACTTCATCGCCCGGGCCAAGAGCAGTAAAGCGGGTGAGGCTGCGGTTGCTGCCGCCTGATCACCACTGTTCGCCATTGGAGGATAGAAACATGCACGCGGCCTCGTTAATCATGCTCAGTTGGGCAATGATTGGGGCCGCGTGCTTTGTTTCTCCGATCAGCACCAGCCTAATAGCCAGTGTGCTGACTGTCATGGTGGCAGTCGTTGGCCTTCCCCACGGGGCAGCTGATCATCGATTTGCCCGGCCCCGGCTTGAGCCGGCCCTTGGGATGGCCTGGCTGGGCGTGTTTCTGATTAGCTACCTCTTGATTGCCGCGGCAGTCGTCTGCGGCTGGCAGGTCGCGCCAGCAGTCACGATCACACTTTTTTTTCTTGCCTCAGCCTGGCACTTTGGACAGGAAGAACCGAAGTTTTCGGTCGGCCCACGGACTCTGCGGCCGGCCTTCCGGTTTGCTCGAGGTGGGTTGGTTATCTGGGTGCCGGTGGTCTTTCAGAACGATGCGGTTCTGCGAATCTTGACCGTTGCTGCCCCCCGAGGCTTCGAGGCTGACATCCAGCGGGCGCTTGCCGCGATCACTGTCTGTGCCTGGCCGTTGCTCGCCCTCGCGGTGGTCGGCTGGGGCTGGCAGTGTCTCGTGGCTGTTTCGGCCACCGGCCGCACCCGCCGGGTGCTGGTTCTCGACAACACCGTTACCGCCTCGATGACGGTGTTGTTTGCTACGGCAAATCCACTTGTAAGCTTTCTGGTTTATTTCTGTGGCTGGCACTCGATCCGTGGCCTGAGTCGCCTGCGGCGAGAACTTGGTGAGACTTGGTCGCAGCTGGCGGTGAGCGTGGCACCAATGACGATCACTGCGATCGGCCTGATTGGGGTGACTGCCCTTGCTGTCCTGCAAGCTCCCACGCTGGGAAACACACTCATCCGAGTCACCTTCGTGGGGCTCAGTGCTGTCGCAGTCCCGCACGTCCTGCTGCATGGGACTGCAACGGTGGTTGAGCGATTTGCGAATCTGCGGATAACACCCGTGCAACTGGGGAGTTCCGTATGACCGCCTCGAATACATTTGACCATGTGATCGTCGGTGGTGGCCTTCAGGGCTGTCTGCTGGCCCACGCGATTGCCCATCATCAGCCTGCTGCCCGGGTGCTGTTGGCTGAACGAGCGAACGATCTCTGCGGCAATCACACGTGGTCGTTCCACGCCTCTGACATCCCGGCATCAGCGCGGAGCTGGTTGGATCCTCTGATCTCCAAATCCTGGCCGGGCTATTCGGTTTCATTTCCAGGGCTGTCGCGGAGAGTTGGCATTGCCTACCAGACAATTGCTTCAGATGATCTGCGGGAGGCCACCCTACGGCTGGCAGCTGGAGAAGCTGGTGAGGTGGGTCGCGGCGGTTTCGAGGTTGTGTGCGGTGAGCCGTGCGAGATTGTCTCCCCGACCTGTGTGAGGATCGGTGAAACCACTTTGATCAACTGCACCGCCGTGCTCGACTGTCGTGGCCGGGCAGCAGCGGTTAAATCTCCGAGCGGCGTGGGTTATCAGTCGTTCATCGGGCATGAGTATGAGACCGATCGTCCCTGGCCTGTATCAGAGCCGACAGTCATGGATGTCCGAGCCGATCAGGCCTGTGGTTTTGAGTTTCTCTACGAACTCCCCTTTGGCCCGCAGCGGGTGCTGCTGGAGTACACCCGGTTCAGTGAGGAGCCGATCTGTAGCGAATCACGGGCTGAGGAACTCATTGCAGCCAGGCTTCGCGAGGCGGGCGTCACGGCCACCAGCCGTCTGCGGAGTGAGCGCGGCTGTCTGCCGATGCCATACTCAGCGCCGACTGGAGGAAAGCTGGTGCCAGTGGCTGGCGGCTATGCGGGAGGCTGGTACCACGCAGCCACTGGATATTCGATGCCGCTAGCAGTCCGCTTTGCGGACATCGTAGCGCAGGTGGAGCCCGTCAGCATTGCTGCGGCGCTCAGCAAGGAGGCAGCGAACGATTCCCTGCGACGGAGTTTTAGCCGCTTGCTTAACCGGTTGCTGTTCTGCCTGGTGAGGCCTGCCGATCGTTGGAAGATTTTTCGGCGATTTTATCGGGTGCTGTCTGAAGAGCAGATATCGAGGTTTTACGCTCATCGCTTCACCACAGCCGATGCGGCCCGCATTGTCATCGGTCGGCCTCCGACCGGGCTGGCACCGATTCGCTTCGCCAAGTCTTTTTTTCCACGTACAGGTCCAGGGCTGGCATGATTACCAATCCACTCGGTTTTGCCGGGCAGTCGCATCAGACAGCCCAAACGCGACACGGCTGGTCGAAGGCACTGCAACTTCCACCCGATCTGTACCCCGGTGTTGGCGGCAAGCGGTTCCGCGCAACCCTGCTGCAACGTGCCTTTGAATTTGCTGGTGGTGAAGGCCAGGCTCCGACAATGGTGATTGATGCGGTGGAGATGCTCCACACCGGCTCGCTCGTCATCGATGACTTTGAGGACGATTCACGGACGCGGAGGCAGCAGCCGGCCCTGCACCAGGTGATTGGGACTGCACGGGCGGTGAACGCGGGGAATTGGATGTATTTCCGAGCCTTGGAACTGGCAGCCTCCGCATATGACGATTCCGCACGCTGTGCTGGCCTGCTGAAGAAATTCATTGAGGTGGCGCGGCAGTGCCACGAGGGGCAGGCAATCGACCTGTCAACGCGTGTCGATGAAGTAACCCCGCGGCAGGCGCAGGCCACGGCGCTGGCGATCTCGCGTTGGAAGACTGGCCGCCTTGTCGGGTTGGCTGCTTGGTGCGGCGGTCATGCGGCGGCAGGCAGCCCCGAGACCCTGCGGGCTGTTGCCGCATTCGGCTGCCATGTTGGTATTTGTCTGCAGATGAAAAATGATCTTGATGAACTACGCGAATTCATCAGTGGTGCCGAACGCTGCGACGACTTGAAGAACCGGCGGGTGACTTGGCCTTGGGCGTGGGCCGCGGCTGACCTGTCGGCGGTGGGCTTTGCAGCGCTTCAGCAAAGACTTGGGCAACAGCAAAGAGCTTCACTCCGTGGGCTGGCCAGCAAACTGCTAGAGGTGACACTGGAACGGGCGATGCAGGCGATTAATGCCAGGCTCGACCGGGCAGTTGAGCGGCTGTCAGCGGTTACGCCGGGCGGCCCTGACGTCGGCTTGCTTGCTGAGGTCACGAATGCTTTGCGGATCACCACTGCACCGGTTGAGGCAGAGGCCAGCCGATGAGTCTGGCCAACGTTGCTGGATCTGATGCCTGTCAGTCGAATACAAGCTCGCGTCGGCGGGCTGCGGTAATCGGCAGTGGCTTTGGCGGCCTAGCAGCAGCGATTCGGCTGCAGTCGATGGGTTTTGAAACAGTTTGCTATGAGGCCCACGACAAACCGGGTGGCCGTGCCTATGTCTATGAGGATCAGGGCTACATTTTTGATGCTGGGCCAACGGTGATCACGGCGCCGCACTGCCTCGAAGAACTCTTCGAGCTTTCCGGCAGGAAAATGTCGGACTACGTGCGGCTCCTGCCGGTCACGCCACTCTATCGGCTGCAGTGGAGTGATGGCGTCTCTTTCGATTACGTCGCCGATGAGGCCGGACTTATTGAACAGGTTCAGCGGATAAGCCCGGCCGACGTTGATGGCTACCGGCGGTTTGCCGACTTTACTCGGCAGGTCTTTCATAAAGGCTATGAGGAACTTGGTGCCACTCCCTTCCTGCATTTCACCGATATGCTCCGGGCGGCTCCGCACCTTGCTCGGCTGCGGGCAGACCGTAGCGTCTATGCGACGGTGTCTCGGTTTGTAAAGGACGAGCACCTCCGGCAAGCATTCAGCTTTCATCCACTGCTCGTTGGCGGCAACCCGCTCGACACGAGCTGCATCTACACGCTGATCCATTGGATTGAGCGGAAGTGGGGCGTATTCTTTCCCGAAGGAGGCACTGGAGCGCTCGTTCGCGGGCTGGTGCGGCTGTTCGAAGATCTTGGGGGGAGGCTTTTGCTCAACACGCCTGTCAATCGGATTGCCCTGCATGCCAGCGGAGATGCCGTGAAGCACCAGGTTGCTCCTGCCGGTGAGCCGCCGGCGTTATTCGATCTGGTAGTTTCCAACGCTGATGTCCATCACACCTATGCAACGCTCTACCGCGGGGTCGCTGGAGCCAAGCGGCGGCAGCGACGGCTTGAGCGGATGGCCTGGTCGATGTCGTTGTTCGTACTGTACTTTGGCACCAGCAAACGATTTCCTGAACTCGCGCACCACACGATCCTGTTTGGGCCACGGTTCCAGGGGTTGCTCCGCGATATCTTTCGCGGGAACCGGCTGCCGGATGATTTCAGTTTGTATTTGCATGCCCCGACGGTCACCGATCCCGGCATGGCGCCACCAGGAGGTGAATCGTTCTACGTTCTCAGCCCCGTGCCGCACCTTGGCAATGCCGCCATCGACTGGGATACGGAGGCCGTCACCTATGGCGATGCAATCCTCGCGTCACTTGAGCGGCACCTGCCGGGGCTGCGGGAGTCGATCGTGACCCGCCGCCACTTTACCCCGGCAGATTTTGCTCGGAAGTTCGGGGCCCATCATGGGTCGGCCTTCTCGGTTGCGCCGCAGCTGACGCAAAGCGCTTACTTCCGTCCCCATAATCGTGATCCAGATATTCCTGGGCTCTACCTCGCTGGTGCCGGAACCCACCCGGGCGCCGGTGTGCCGGGTGTCATCAATTCTGCCAAGGCGACTTGCGACACCATTGCAGCCGATTTTCATGTCAGTGCCGGCTAGCACCATGAAAGAACCTGTTGATGCTGCGGCTAGTGATTCGATTCGGCGGCACAGCCGTTCTTTCTCATTCGCCAGCCGCCTGCTGCCAACTGAAAAACGAGGTGATGTGGAGCGGCTCTATGCTTGGTGCCGCTGGTGCGATGACGGTGTCGATGCGGCTGCCTCGCCCGCAGACGCGGCTGCGTTCGTCGAGCGAGCCACTGCAGATCTACACCTCATTGCCGACGGTCACGACCCGGTTGCGAACGAAAGCTGGTGGCTAGCTACGCTGGTTCACAAGTACGATTTGTCACTGGCCGCTGCTGCGTCCTTGCTCGAAGGAATGCAGTCCGACCTGGTGCCAGCGGCTGACTTTAGTGAAGACGATCTGCTGCGGTACTGTTTTCAGGTTGCTGGTGCGGTTGGCGTACTAATGTGTCCCGTTCTT
>RGBY01000077.1 GCA_009919445.1 Planctomycetia bacterium | reverse complement strand
GCCCCAGCTCGATCAAGAGCCTCAAGTACTGCAAGAGTAGTCTCAATGTCGGGGTCACCGGCTGTCACAAACGGAGCGACGGCCTGTCGCCCCGCGGCTGCAGCCGCGGCAAAAGCCTGCTGCACGGCTGCTGTTCCAGTCCCCTCACTCCCGGTCGCTGTGGCCATCACTTTTTCCTTTCCGTCTTTTTTCCGATGACTGTATGCCGCCTGATCAAGACCCGGGGCCTGGGTCAATCAGCCCCGTCTGTCTGCTCGCGCAGGCGGGCAATTTCAGCGGCATCCTTCTCGCCTCGGCCCGAGAGGCAGACCACCAGAATCTGGTCGGGCCGCATGGCTGCCGCCTCTTCGACTGCCCAGGCGAATGCATGAGATGTCTCGAGTGCGGGCAGAATACCCTCCTGCCGCGCGACGGTATCAAAGGCTGCCAGCGCACTGGCATCCGTGACACTGGTGTATTCAACCCGCCCAGTGTCTCTCCAGTAACTGTGCTCAGGACCGACCCCGGGGTAGTCCAGACCGGCGGATACCGAATGCACATCGGCAGTCTGTCCATCTGCATCCTGCAACACATAGCTGAGGCTGCCGTGCAGGATACCGGGACTGCCATAGCTCAGTGGAGCGGCATGCTCACCTTGACCGCTGGACCGCCCGCCAGCCTCAACACCGACCAGCCGTACCCCGGCATGATCAACGAATGGATAAAACATACCTGCCGCATTGCTGCCACCACCGACGCAGGCGACCACCGTGTCGGGAAGCCGACCGAACAACTGCTGGCAGTAGTCGATGGTTTCCCGGCCAATCACCGATTGGAAATCCCGGACGATCCGAGGAAACGGATGCGGCCCCACCACGGAGCCGATGATGTAATGCGTTGTCTCCACCGAGGCCATCCAGTCTCGCATTGCCTCATTGATGGCATCCCGCAGCGTTCGCGAGCCACTCTCGACTGGTCGCACCTCTGCCCCCATCAACCGCATCGTCCGCACGTTAGGAGCCTGACGGCGAACGTCTTCAGCCCCCATGTAGACAACACATTCCAGTCCGAACTTGGCACAGGCCGTCGCTGTGGCGACCCCGTGCTGGCCAGCACCGGTCTCGGCGATGATCCGCCGCTTGCCCATCCGCATTGCCAACAGAGCCTGACCCAGTGTGTTGTTGATTTTGTGGGCCCCGGTATGGCTGAGATCCTCCCGCTTGAGATAAATCTGCGCCCCACCTGCCAGCTCGGTGAGCCGGCGGGCAAAGAGCAGGGGGGTGGGCCGACCGACAAACGCTCCGAGCAGGCCGTTGAGTTCCTCCGCAAAGGCGGGGTCTGCGACAGCCTCGTCATAGGCCTGCTGCAACTGGTCGAGCGCGGCGGAAAGCGTCTCCGGCACGTACCGGCCACCGAATTGGCCAAACCGACCCAGTCGGTCGGGAACCTGGGAGAGCGGCCTGTCAGCAGCAGAGGCAGTAGACATCGAAAACTCCAGGAGACGGGGTTCACCAGAATTCGGACACGCAGCGCACTGGAGCCTACCATCGAACGAGGCGGCGGCCGCGGTCACAGCCCTATTGTAGCCTGAGGAGCGATTTCGCGACCCTCCCCCCGACCCACGCTATTGTCCATTCCTAAACCAGCTCGCCCGTACTCCAAATGCCGGAACTTCCTGAAGTCGAGACCATGTGCCGTGGCATTCGTGACATTGTCGGGCGCACGATTACCGAGGTCACCACCCCACGCCGGACGCGGCGACCAAGCCCGATGAGTCCACGGCCGTCCCTGCTGGCTCGCCAGCTCGCAGGCCGCCAGATCAACGCCGTGACCCGAATCGGAAAAAGGGCTGTCATCGAACTGCGAGCAGCCAATTCGAAGCCAGTTTGGCTGGTCATCGAGCCCCGCATGACCGGTCTGCTTCTCCGGGTGCCTCCTCCCACAGACCAGCATGTGCGGCTTGTCGTGGCGCTGGACAACGGCGGCCCGCTGGATGCGGATGCCCTGGCGACTCGCTACGGGCCACCGACCATTGGCCCAGACGCCCTTTGCCTGACCGGCCCCGAACTTTACGCTGCCATTCATCATTCGCGGCGGGCCATTAAGGTCGCCCTTCTCGACCAGCGAGTAACTGCCGGAATCGGTAACATCTACGCCGCCGAAATGCTTTTCGCTGCCGGCATCGACCCTCGCAGCCGCTGCCACCGACTCAGCCGGGCCGTCTGCGACCAAATCGCCTTCCATGGACGCACCATTCTTCGGCGGGCCGTTCGCCTCGAGGGCTCTTCGATCGGAGACGAAACCTACCGAACCGCAGACAATCGCCCCGGACGGTTCCAGCGGTGCCATCAGATTTACGGCCGTGACGGCAGCGCCTGCACGCAGTGCGGCACCACTATTCGTCGGATTATTCAGGCCCAGCGGTCAACCTGCTTTTGCCCCCAGTGCCAAAAACGCCTCTGACCGTTTGGGCAAAAATCTAGCCGATCCTGATACGATATTATGTGGCCCGAGCCGGTGATCACACCCATCTCAGCGAGGTTCTCGATCGATGACTCTCTCACCCTCATCACGACGCCATTTCCTGCACACCGCTTCTGCGGCAGGCCTAGCCGCCCTGATTCCCGGAGGCACTCGTCCGGAACTCTTCGCCGCAGAACCTGCTGCTGCCCCCGCTGCAGAAACGCTGGCGGGACACCTTCACGCCTCACTCACCCCCGCTCAACGACAGCAGATCTGCTTTCCGTGGAACTACCAGCATCCCAAATTCGGCCTCCTGCGAACGCGGGTTGCCAACAACTGGCAGGCCACCCAGCCTGAAGTCGCGAGTGACTTTTTCACCACGACACAACAAGGACTCATTCGTGAGATCTTCGAGTCCCTCATCACACCGGCCTGGCAGCCACGGTTTGATCGTCAACTCGAAGATGACTGCGGCGGATTTGGCTATGGCCAGAGTATCGCGCTGTTGGGCGAGCCGGGCTCCGGGCAGTTTCAGTTTCTGCTGACTGGCCGACACATGACGCTGCGTTGCGACGGTGACTCGGCCGACCACGTCGCCTTCGGCGGTCCAATTTTCTATGGTCACGACACGGGTAGTTTCACCGAAGAACCAGGCCATCCTGAAAACGTCTTTTGGCCACAGGCCGTCGCTGCCAATCAGGTTTTTGCAATGCTTGACGGCAAGCAGCGGAGCAGGGCACTCATCCGCCGCGCACCAAAGGAGAACGCCGTCAGTTTTCCCGGCAACGTACAGCGGCCCGGATTGTCCGTTGCAGACCTCACTGCCGACCAGCGAGCCGAACTCGATCGTGTTGTCGCATTGCTGCTCGAACCCTTCCGCAGTACTGATCAGGCTGAAGTCCACCGCTGCCTGACCGCCCAGGGAGGGCTCGAGGCCTGCCGGATGGTGTTCTACCGACAGGGTGACCTCGGAAACGATGGCGTCTGGGACAACTGGCGTCTTGAGGGGCCAGCTTTTGTCTGGCACTTCCGTGGGGCACCCCACGTTCATGTCTGGGTCAACATCGCAGACAGCCCACAGGTTCCGACGAATGCCTAACTGCTGCATCATCGGCAGCGGAGTAATCGGCCTGTCGATTGCTCGTGAACTGGCTGGCAGAGGCCTCTCGGTAACGGTTGTCAGTCGTGACCCTCCGCAGGCACTGGCCTCATGGGCGGCGGGGGGCATCTTTCCGGCCCAACCCCCGGGCGACAGCCTGCCGCCAACGGCGACGCCACTCGAGCAGTTCACATTCGTCAGCGATCGCCTGCACTCCGAATGGGCCCGCCAACTGCGGGACGAGACCGGCATCGACACAGGCCTGAGACGCTGTGGCACACTTGCCATTGCTACGTCAGATGACACGTCGGAAGAACTTTCGGCTGACATGAGGCGTTGGCAAAGGCTCGGGGTTCGCCATCAACCCATTGCTACCAAGGATCTCGCCGATTGTGAGCCCGCGGTCGCTGCCGCAGTTGCCGCCGGCACGATTCGTGAAGCCGTCCTTCTTCCTGATGAAGTCCAGATTCGTCCGCCACGGCATCTGGCCGCGCTCCGAGCGTCCTGCCAGCATCGTGGCGTTGAGTTTCTTGATGCCGTCTCGGTTACCGGCCTCCAGACTGCCAACGGAAGAATTGAGGCCCTCGCGACAGACGACAGCACACGCCCCATCTTGACTGCCGACCAGTTCTGCATCACGGCAGGGGCGTGGTCAGAAAAACTCCTCACCCTACTGGGACTGCACATTCCGACACGTCCCTGGCGCGGCCAAATTTTGCTCCAGCGAACGGCCCCCGGCTTTCTCAGGCGTGTCATCAACATTGGTGCAGGATTTGACTATCTGATTCCGCGTCCTGACGGCAGGCTGCTCGTCGGCTCGACCATTGAAGACGCCGGGTTCGATGCCTCCACCACACAGACCGAACTGACGCGGCTGGCCCTGTTGCTTCAGTCGCTGCTCCCCAAGGTGTCGTTTGGCCCGCCCGAGGCCAGTTGGGCTGCCCTGCGGCCCGGGACTCCTGATGGCCTGCCAGTGCTTGGCCAACTCCCTGGCATCGCCAACGGCTGGCTGGCAACCGGCCATTACCGAGCAGGCCTGCATCTATCTCCGGCTACGGCCGTGGTCATGGCCGACAGCATCTGCGGAGAGCCCGCACGGCATGCCTTCGAGGCATTTTCTCCCGAGCGATTGCTCGCACCTGACGGTTTATTGCCCCACTGAGGCAGTGTTTCCGCACCTGCCCCCCAAGGTGGCCTCACTGGGCTCTGGATGCTCACCGCACAGAGCCGTGGTATGCTCCCGCATCCCAAAAATACACGTACGACGCATGCTAACGGCCTAACGGACAAAAGGCTCTTGGCCATACGAGCGTGTCTGGAATGCAGTGAGGCAACCGATGACAACCCTTCTCTCGTTTCTCTTTTTTACCGGGCTGGTTGGCCTGCTTACGTGGATCATTACCCGCAAGGACGACCATGACAGCAGCCAAGGATATTTTCTGGCGGGCCGATCACTGACGTTCCCGTTGATTGCCGGGTCGCTCCTGCTGACCAACCTTTCCACCGAACAACTTGTCGGCCTGAACGGCGCGGCATACATCGACGGCCTTTGCGTCATGGTCTGGGAGGTGGTCTGCGTTGTCGCGTTGGTCTTCATGGCCTGGTTCTTCCTCCCGCGATTTCTGAAGAGCGGTGTGGCGACTGTCCCGCAATACCTTGAGATTCGTTTCGACCACCAGACCCAAGTGATCACGAACCTGATTTTCCTCACCGCCTACGTGGCGATCCTGCTCCCCATCATTCTCTACACGGGCGCCAAGGGGATGATTGGCATTCTGGACGTCACCTCAATGCTGGGGGACTTGCCCGAGATGACAGGCATTGCTCCTGAAACCCTGGCGCTGTGGATCATCGTCTGGATGGTCGGCATTATCGGCTCAATCTACGCCCTCTTTGGTGGGCTACGAACCGTCGCAGTGTCCGACACCCTTAACGGCATAGGCCTCCTTACAGGCGGCCTGCTGATCACCTATTTCGGATTTTCCCAACTCGGTGGCACCGCAGGCGTGATGGGGGGCATCGACACCCTGATCGAACAGCAGCGCAATCGCCTGAACTCGGTTGGCCCAGCCCAGTCGTCAGTGCCATTCTCGACAATCTTTTCAGGCATCTTCCTGCTCAATCTCTTCTACTGGACGACCAACCAGCAGATTATTCAGCGGACATTTGGGGCGAGCAGCCTGGCCGAGGGACAGAAGGGCGTTCTGCTGACTGGTGCTCTCAAACTGTTGGGGCCACTTTACCTCGTCGTGCCAGGCATGATTGCCTACTCGATGTTCCACGCCGAAGGCGTGAAAGCCGACGACGCCTACGGCCTGCTGGTCCGCAACACCCTGCCAGCGAGCCTGACCGGCTTTTTTGCAGCAGCAATGATCGGTGCCATTCTTTCCAGCTTTAACTCGGCCCTTAACAGTGCCTGCACGCTCTTTAGCCTTGGCTTGTTTAAGAATGTCTTCTTCAAAGACGCCAGTGATCGAGCCGTCGTCCGATCAGGAGTTGTCTTTGGCTGGATCATCGCGATTGCGGCGATGTGCATTGCCCCGCTGCTCGCCAAAACAGCCAGCATCTTCGACTACCTGCAGAAGATGAACGGCATCTACTTCATCCCGATTTTTGCAGTGGTCCTCGTTGGGATGCTGTCCAAGCGAGTGCCGCCGCTGGCAGCCAAAATCGCCCTCATCGCCGGGTTTGTTGTTATTCCTGCGGGGTACTTCCTGCCTCCCCTCGACACCATCGTGGCCTCCATGCACGAATTCCACTTCCTTGGTCTTGTCTTCGCCTGGCTTGTCATCCTGATGCTGGTCGTTGGCGAAATCTCCCCCAGCGAGAAGGAATTTGTTCAGCACGATGTCGGCGCTGTTGACATGACCCCCTGGCGGCATGCCAAGGCGGTTGGCATCGTTCTGATTTTGATCGTATTCATGATTTACCTTACCTTTGCCGACTTCTCTGTTCTGGAACCTTTCTCGCGCTAGTCGTTTATGCCTCTTCATTTTTCTGTCTGCATCGATGCCGTTCTGGAGAACGTCTCGCTCGACGACGCAATCAAAGTTGTTGCTGACTGCGGCTATTCCGCATTCGAGTTCTGGAAATGGTGGGAGAAAGATCTCGACCATGTGCTGCGGCTACGCGATCAGTACGACCTGCAGATTGCCGCCTGTTGCACCAAATTCATCAGCCTTGTTGATCCGGCATGCCGGCCGGCCTATCTCGAGGGACTCGCTGAGTCGATTACGACTGCCCGCCGTCTCAATTGCCCGACACTGATTTCCCAAGTCGGCGATTTCCTTCCTGGCGTCCCCCGCATCGAGCAGCATGCCAGTCTGGTTGCCGGCCTTCAGGATGCCGCTCGCCTGCTTGAAGGGACTGACATCGTCCTGGCAATCGAACCGCTCAATGAACAGGTTGATCACCCCGGTTACTATCTAGTTCGTAGTGATGAAGCATTTGCCATCATTGACGAGGTCAACAGCCCGAACATCCAGGTCACGTTCGATCTGTATCACCAGCAACTCAGTGAGGGCAATCTGACTGCAACCCTCACAAACCAAATCGACAAGATCGCTCACTTCCATGCCGCCGGCTGCCCGGGACGAAACGAATTGGACCGAGGGGAACTCGCATACCCTTGGCTGTTTTCAGCCATCGAGGAGGCTGGCTACCAGGGATTTGTCGGCCTCGAATACTGGCCTCAGAGGCCGGCAGAGGAAGGCCTCCGTTCGGTACTGGCTGCCCGGGGCAACTCCTGACCGCCGGCGAACTGATACACCGGCGACCTCAGGCCACAGCAGCGATGTCGCCAGTCTCTGCCCCAAAGGCCTCACAGGACTGAGCGAAAACGGTCGCTCGTAACGCCGGTTTCTTTCATGCTGAATGATCACATGGGTGCTCTCACTCACCGACGGGCTAAGATACTGGCCAGTCGAAACATGATTGTGGCTGGAAGGCCGCGACCCCGAGGGGGCTCGCTGATTCTCCGCGACGCTCCGTTCATTTCTACCCGTGCCACGATTCTAAAACCGCTGCGGACGTTACATGTTGCATTCTTCCTCCAGCCTTCACTCTCATCGGCCAGCGTTTCTCATGACGTGCCTGACATGCCTCACCAGCATCTCGGCTGCGGCCCCCTCACCAGATTCACCAGAACGGCCGGCCCAAGAGCAGACGGTAGTGACGTCAGCCTCACCAGATGTCATCTGGGACGACCAGCCCGCCTCTGACTTTGAACTGGCGTACCCTGTCGGCAATGGCCGGCTCGGTGCCATGCCCTACGGTCAGTTTCCGCGCGAACAAATCCTGATCAATGAGGAGACGGTGTGGGCCAACGAAGAGCCGCTGTTCATGGATGACAACCTCGCGGAGCATCTGGAAAAGGTCAGGCAACTCGAAGCTGCAGGTGACTATTCCACGCTCGACACCTACTTCACGAAGCATATTTCAGGCACAGGAAGTCTCGCAAAAAACCCGTGCAGTTATCAGCGAATCGGCTGGCTCCACCTCGACTACACCTCCACGGCAGAAGCGGCCCAGACACGGCGGTCGCTTGATCTCGCCACCGGTGTCGCCCGCACCGTCTTTACGCTCGCAGATGGCTCAACCATCACCCAGGATGTGCTTGCCAGCAGCCCTGATGATGTCATTGCCATTCAGATTACCGCCGACCGCCCCCTTTCACTGAAGGTAAGCATGGAAGGTGGAGTGGTAAAAGACGGTGACCTCGTCCTCCACGGCTCCGGAACCGGGACACGCGGCACTCAATTCGTGAGCCGTGTTCGCCTCATCGAACCAGACGCGGTAACAGCCGCTGAAAATGGCCTCACTATCACAGATGCGCGGACTGTCACGCTCTACCAATCCGTTGCCACAAACTTCAATCGGCTCGATTCAAGCAATCCACTCCCAGAAGGCTGGCAGCACAAGGCAACGGCTGCCCTCGATGCCGTACAGCCAAAAAGCTTTCCGCAGGTGCGAACCGACGCAATCAACGACCATCGCCGTTTTTTCAATCGCGTCCGCCTCGACTGTGGCGCAACGGCTGCTGCCATTTCTCGCCTGCCAACAAGAAAACGGCTTGCGCGACTGAAGGCAGAACGTCACGATGACCCCGATCTGATTGAGACATACTTTCAATTCGGACGCTACCTGCTTATTGCCTCATCGCGACCTGGGACAATGCCGGCCAATCTCCAAGGCATCTGGAACCCCTACGAGCGAGCACCCTGGGGGTCTGACTACCATCTCAACATCAATCTAGAGATGAATTACTGGCCAGCCGAGACCACCAATCTCGGTGAATTGCATCAGCCCCTGTTCGATCTCATTCGCCTTTTCCAACCAACTGGTCGAGAAATGGCACGTCGGCTCGGCATGCGGGGTTGGTGCATGGGGCATTCCACCGATATCTGGGGGCACGCCCGCCTGATGGGACAGCAGCCCTGCTGGGCTGGCTCGTTTTTCGGTGGGCAGTGGCTGACCTTCCACATCCTTGAGCACTACCGATTCAATCAGAACCCCGCCGTCCTTGAGGCCAACTGGGATCTCCTCACCGCTTCAACTGAATTCGTTGACTCATGGCTGATTCCCGGCCCAGATGGCAGCCTCATGGCTCGGCCGGCAAGTTCACCCGAAAACACGTTCCTTTTCGAAACCCCGACAGGGGAGCTGAAGCCCGCGTCCCTTTCGGCCGGGACAAGCTACGACCAGTTCATGGTCCTTCAAGTCTTCAATGATTACCTCGAAGCTGCGGCCGTCCTCGGCCGTGAGAGTGAGCCGCTGGTGCAAAAAGTCCGCGAAATCCTTCCGCGGGTCTACCGTCCACAGATCGGCCATGATGGCCGGCTCATGGAATGGCGACTTCCTTTCGCCGAAAAGAGCCCGGGGCATCGCCATATCTCCCACCTGCTTGGTGCTTTTCCCGGCAACCAACTCGACCTCGATGGGAATGAACGAATGCGGGCAGCCGTCGTGAAAACACTGGCAGGCCGCTTGTCCCGAGGCGGAGCCGGGACTGGCTGGAGCCGAGCCTGGACAATCGGGATGTTCGCCCGGCTCTCCGACCCAACGAACGCGTACAAGAACCTCCATGCCATCCTGGCACGATCGACACTCGATAATCTCTGGGATAATCACCCGCCATTCCAGATCGACGGCAACTTCGGCGCGACGGCAGCCGTGGCAGAAATGCTCCTTCATAGCCATGGCCACGGCATCCGCCTTCTTCCTGCCCTGCCTTTTGACCGCTGGCCGAATGGCCAGGTCACAGGCCTCCGGGCACGCGGTGACTATACCGTCGATATTTCCTGGCAGGATGGCCAACTCAAGGAAGCCTCGATCACCGCTGGCCCAAACAGTGCAGGGACGCTGCCCGTTCACTGGCAGCAGACACGCACAGCAGTCAGCCCCACACCGGGGACCTCTGTTACGCTCCACCCTCATGACTTCAAGCCGAAGACAAACAACGAAGACAGCCGCTAGCCGGCAGGGCTCAATCCTGCCCGCTACTCCAGGAA
>RGBY01000076.1 GCA_009919445.1 Planctomycetia bacterium | reverse complement strand
CTTTTTGGCAAACCAAGGATATCAGGAAGCTGTTTCCTGTGTCGCACTGATGGGGTGCGAGAAGGCCTCTTAAGAGGCTGCCGGAGGCCTGCACCACCACTGTTTTTGCCCTGCCGCCTCGGCCTGTCAGGCACAGACGCTGCTGCTCGAACACGTCGCTGCTTTTGTCGAGGGGTGCGGTTCTTCCGTACTATAAAGATGAGGCCGAGAACACGGGGTTCGTTCCGTAGTCAGCAGGTCACGCTCTCGCCTAGAAAGTTGAATTCATGCGATTTCTTGACTCACTTGCGTGCCTTGTCTTTTTGGGTTGTCTTTCTGCTGCTGCGGTTGAGCCAGTAGAGGATGAAACAAAAGTTGAATTTTTTGAGAAGCTTTATGGCGTTGATATCAAGGGCGTGAAGCGGCTTGAAGAGTACGGCGATCCAGACACGTTCTATTCAGAAATTGCCAAGCAAGTTGGCATCCCAGAACTCGCCTATGCCGCGGTGAAGAAAAAGTATGGCTGGGATAAAAACGACGCGGACTACTTTCTGGCAGCAATGGTAAAGGGGGGCTGGGATTCACCTGATTGGGGTGTGATGGTCAGCCGAGTCCCGGCGGCAATAAAGACCGCTCCGACCAAGGAAGAAAGAATCAAGCTGCTGAAACAGATGGAACTCAAAATGGTTGTAATTGGTTACGACGGCACCGTCTCCTTTCCAGAGGAAAAGGCAGCGGCTGCAAAGACCGACAAAAACAACTGACGACGTTGCGAGTCTGTTTCGGTAGCGAGCAGGTGAGTGGCTGCCATGATTCCACCACCATGCGATACGGTCCTCAGAAATCAGCTGATGGCCGACTGACTGATAACGAAGATTGCAACGGCCAGGATCATGCCGGCAAATAGCCGTGAAAGGAGCGGCCGGGAAAGCCGGCGGCCCAGCTGCGACCCCGCAAATAACCCCGGCACGCTGCCTGCGATGAACAAGACAGTGAGTTGCATCACCTCGGGAGGGACTTCCTGCCCCTGCCAGAGATGGCCAGCCACACCAGCGACGCCGACCAAAGACATCACCAGCAGTGAGGTGCCGACCGCCCGGGCCATGCCCATAGACGCGAACGAGACCAGGGCCGGCACGATTAGGAAGCCGCCGCCGACCCCGAACAGTCCGGAGAGCAGCCCGACGGTCAAACCAATGGTCGCCAGGAGCATGGCACAGCGACTGGTCAGCCGCAGCCTGCCCTCTGGGTCACGGGAACAGGAGGGGCCTTCGTCCGGGCCGCAGGCCTCCGCTGGTGGTGGAATGGCATGATCGGCGTGCCACCACATCCGTGCGGCAATCACCAGCATCAATCCAGCGAACGAGCCCAGCAAGACCTGAGGCGGAAGCCCCTTTCCCAGCCAACTTCCCAGTGGGGCGGTCAGCATGCCGGCAGCAGCAAATAGCAGCCCGGTTGGAAATTCAACCTGCCCGAGTCGGGTTCGCTCGATCGTGCCAATGATTGCTGTGCCGGCAACGGTTGCCAGAGAAATCGCCACTGCCAGTTGGGGCTCGACGCCCAACCAGTAGACAAGCAGCGGCACTGCCAGGATGGCACCGCCCCCCCCGGTGAGTCCCATGGAGAGGCCGACGAGGCCTCCAGAAATCATGGCTGGTACGACGGTATCGAGTCTGGCGGGTAACTCTGCAAGCGGAAGCAAGTTTGCAACCCCCTTAGCTCTCTTGACGAGCTGGTTGGGCAGACGGCAGTTTGGCTGCCAGCCAGGCTTTGAAGCCACCGATTAAGTCATAGACTTCCTCGCGGCCATGTTTTTGCAGCAGGCTGGCAGCAATCGCAGAGCGGTACCCACCTTCGCAATGAACAACGACGGCGCGGTCTTTGGGAATGCTGGCCAGTTCATCATCAAGTTGGGGCAGTGGCAGGTTCTGGCTTCCGGCAATGTGTCCTCCCGCATATTCAGCTGGTGAGCGAACGTCGAGGATGAGTGGCGCGGGCCCACTTTCTGGTCGGTCGCCTGCCAGCCAGTCGGCCAAGGCTCGACCAGTGATCCGCTCAGTTTTCTCCAAGAGATCATCGTGGTGATTGAGGGCATTCATCCCGCCGGAAAGATAGCCTGCCACATTGTCAAAGCCGATTCGCCCGAGTCGCATTACGGCCTCTTCTTCATCGCCGTCGTCTTCTGCGATCACAATGATTGGCCGGTCATGAGACAGCATCGAGCCACACCAGGTGGCGTATTTGCCGGAGAGGGCGATGTTGAGCGTGCCTCTGAGGTGGCTGCCCTGGAAGTCGATGGCATCGCGAACATCAAGGAGCTGATCCCCTTTTTCTGCCCGAGCCAGAACGTCATCGAGGCTGAGTGCCTTCAGGTTTTCTTTCATGGCGGCTTCGAGTGATTTTCGCTCTTGCCGATTGAGAATGGCATCGTGCACGAAATAGTCAGGCGCCTCGGGCTGGTCGGCGGTTACGAGACTTTTGAACTCTTCACGACTCATTGGTTGGAGGGCGTAATTGAATTTTTTCTGCTCGCCGATGGTCGAAACGGTTTCATTGGACAGGTTTTTTCCGCACATGCTGCCTGCGCCATGGGCTGGGTAGACAAGCGTGGCGTCAGGCAGCGGCATGATTTTTTGGGTGATGCTTTCGTAGAGCATGTCGGCCAGTTCATCAGCCGTGACACCGACACTTGCAAGCAGGTCAGGGCGGCCAACGTCGCCGATAAAGAGGGTGTCGCCGGTGAGAATCGCAAATGGCTCGCCTGAGTTTGCGGCCAGGTCGTACACCAGAATCGAGATGCCCTCGGGCGTATGACCGGGCGTTTCAAGAATTTCAAGCCGGACATCACCAAATTCAATCTGGTCTCCATCTCCCATCTTTTCGCAGGTGAACTCAGCCTCGGCTCGGCGGCCCAGATGAATGGTGGCCCCGACTTTGTCACGCAATTCGATATGCCCAGAAATGAAGTCGGCATGAAAGTGGGTGAGGAAGACGTGTTTGATGGCATAGCCACCGGCTGCCGCATCCGTGAGGTATTGATCGATGTCCCGTTGGGGGTCGACCACGACGGCAGTTTTTGTTTTTTCGTCCGTGATCATGTATGAGGCGTGCGAAAGGCAGGCGAGGTAGTACTGCTGTATCTTCATGACGGTGAACTCTGTCTTGGATCTGAAAGGTAGTGAGGCGGGAGTGGCCGTGGTCGGTTCAGGTCAGCGGCCTGTTACCGCAGGAAAGCCCGCGGAAACCAACTCGTCATAGCTTTGGCCCAGTGGCCGGACGTCGTAGCCGAGCGGCTTGAGAATGTCGGCTGCCACCAGGCAGCGGCCGCCGGCAAGGCAGTGGCAGTAGATGATTTTGTCCTGTGGCAGCATGCGGGCCAGGTCGGCCGGGGCGACGCCGGCTTTGAGGCGACTGAGTGGTACCAGCCGGGCACCGCTCAGATGGCTCTCAGCCCACTCGTCTGGCTCCCGGACATCGATGATCACTGCCTTTTGCTCGGCGACGGCCTGCTGCACGGCGGGCAGGCTGTCGCGGGTTGGGCTGGCGGCGAGGGCTGGCCCCGCTGTTGCGGTGAGCATCGCGGCCAGCAGCAACACCCGGCTGCAGCTGGCGGCCGATCCACAGGCCTGGTTCCAGGGCATTCGGGCAATGATCATGGCCATGCCGCAGGTATCTGTCACGCCGGCAAAGACCAGCCCGGCCCCGACAAAGCCCGCGATACCCAGACCAGCCAGGCGTAGTGTTTCCGTGCCCCCGAAGGCGGCAAGCATCACGCCAGCAAAGACTAATGCGCCTGCGGCGATTCGTACCTGTCGCTCCAGCGACATCGCTTTCCGACCACGGATGACTGGCAGGCCGGCCGTTTCGCAGGCGGCGGTGCCACCATCGACGCTGATGACGTCTGCATGCCCTGCGGCCATCATCTTCTCGCACGCTTTTCCACTGCGGCCACCCGAACGGCAGATGAAGTAGAGCGGTCCCTCGCCGGCAACCAGGTTTCCGACGGTAGCAGGATCAAGGCGGTCCAGCGGCACGTTGGTCGCGGTTTCAACATGAACTTCTCCAAATTCAGCCGGAGTGCGAACATCGACGAGCCGGAGCGGTTTTTTTTCGCGGAGAAGGTCGGCGAGGTTCTGGGGCGAGATAGTTGTGACCATGAGGGAATCCTTTTGAGAGAGACAACGGTGGGAAATGGTTGAAGTGTTTTCTGTGGTGTGTGCCGAGTCGGCAGGCTGCCTTCAGGATGCAGCCAGCCTGCTGTGAACTGGTGACGAATCTGCTAGCCACAGCCGAATCGTGACTCGACGCATTTCATGATGTTTTTCAGGTGTGGCTCAGCAATCTCGTAGTAGGTGCAGCGGCCTTGTTTGTTAGGGGTGAGGAAACCGCACCGCTGCATGAGTCGCAGGTGTTCTGATGCCATGTGGCTCGGAATCTCGCAGGCTTCGGCCAATTCGCCGACAGTGAAGCGGCCCCTGAGAAGCATCTGCACCATCCGCAGTCGGTGCGGATGCGCCAAAGTTTTGAGGCACTCCGCTGCCTCTGAAAGGGCGGCCAGATCGGTCAGTCTTGTTTTCGCGGCAGTTGCCATGAGTTTTCTGTGCCTCGTGCGACGTCATAAGTATATATCGGAACATTCCGATATGTCAATTAGAAAAATAGTTGAGAAAACAAGGTGTCGTGGGGGCGATGCTTCAAAATCTCAGTACCGGCCTTCTTGGCGGAGGGGTTTCCTGACGCGGCTCTGTCGGATGATGCACATGCATGCCTCGCCAGCCGTCGTGTGCCTGATCACCGTTGTTGCTAGAGCCGCCTAGCTTGATCGGGACGCGGGCCTGCGGACAAAGCGATAACCGTGGGTGTTGACTGCGAAGAAATCATTTTTCAGTTCTTTCAGTTTCCGGGGTCGAACTTCGTTTGCAGATCGAATAGACTTTCGGTTCTCTCGCTCGATTCTGCCGAGCCAACCGTGTGACTCTCACCTGTCTGGTTAAAGGATGATTCTTTCGAAACGCCATCGCATTCAATTCCCTTCCGTTGACACCACCAAACTCGATCAGGATGAGGCCTACTTTTTCCTGGTCAACGATCACCAAAGCGATGAGCGACGCAGGATTCGGTTCCACGACTATGCCGCTATTTATAGTGAGCCAGGCCTCTACGAGCAGTTGTTCTACGAGCGTTTGAAGTGTGATTCTCCGCGCAAGGTGACCGATGCCCTGCACTACACCGCTGAGCATGAGCGCGACAACCTAGCCGAAATGCGGGTGCTCGATCTGGGCGCAGGCAATGGCATCATGGGCGAGGAGCTCAAAAAGCATGGTGTCGCCCGTTTGGTTGGTGTCGATATTGTTGATGAAGCACGGGACGCTGCTTTCCGTGATCGACCGCACATCTATGACGATTACCTGATCTGCGACTTCACCAACCTCTCCACTGCTGAGCATGAGGAGTTGGTGAACTGGGGCTTTAACGCCCTCACCTGTGTTGCCGCGCTTGGCTTTGGCGACATTCCAGTGCCAGCGTTTCTTCAGGGGGTCAACCTCCTGCAGACGGATGGCTGGCTGGCATTCAACATCAAGGAAACCTTTCTTGAACGGAGTGACACAAGCGGCTTTTCCCGGTTGATTCGGGAGCTGATTTTCAGCGAGTACATCAGCCTTCATCATGTTGAACGGTACGTGCACCGCTATTCCATCGAGGGGAAACCCCTGTTCTATTTCGCGGTCATCTGCCGGAAAGAAAAAGACATCCCGGCTGATTTCTGCGACCATCTGGGTTGAGGCATCCTCGTAGCAGCCATTCCTGGTGGTAGACTACCGAGCCCTCGGTCGGTGGTGGCCAGTGAAGTCGTTTCCTCGTATGAGATGCTTCGGATGAACGAAACCCAGTCAGCGTCAGTCCAGTCGTATTTCCAGTCCGGCGATGCCCCAGGACAAAAAGCTGTTATGAGCTCACAGGACGCAGATCGTCGTCGGCTCCAGGACGCTCAGGCAAAAGGGCTCGGGGCCACGCTGGCAACTTATGTTCGCCTCTCGGGCCCGGGGTGGCTGCAGTCAGCGATTACCCTCGGCGGTGGATCGCTGGCTGGATCACTCTATCTCGGTGTGATTGGTGGCTATGAGTTTCTCTGGCTGCAACCCCTGATGATGATTCTGGGGGTCGTCATGCTCTCTGCAATCGCGTACGTCACGCTCTCAACCGGTGAGCGACCCTTTGCGGCAATTAACCAGCATGTCAGCCCAGTGCTCGGTTGGGGCTGGCTGCTGGCGGCGATGATGGCAAATCTTGTCTGGGCGATGCCCCAGTTTTCACTCGGTACGGCTGCGCTTCAGCAAAATCTTTTCCCAGAGGCGTTGGCGGGCAACTCGGCCAAGTTGCTCTGTGTGCTTGGGTTGTTTCTCATTTCGGCTGTTGTGGTCTGGTTTTATGACTCACCCGGTCGGGGCGTGAAAATTTTTGAGGGCATTCTCAAGGCGATGGTGGGGCTGGTGGTTGTCAGCTTCTTTGGCGTCGTCGTAGCGATGTCGTGGAAGGGGCAGCTTGACTGGGCAGCAATCGCCCGGGGTTTTGTGCCAGACATCAGTCTTTTGTGGCGTCCGGTCACTGGCTTGCAGGAATTTATTAATGCCTCAGGTAATCCGGAATACTGGCGGGAAACAATTCTTGCGACCCAGCGAGAGCGAATGATTGCTGCCGCTGCGACAGCTGTCGGCATTAATATGACGTTCCTGCTGCCCTACTCGATGCTTCGCAAGGGCTGGGGCAGGGCCTTTCGAGGACTCGCCTGCTTTGACCTTTCCACGGGGCTTTTCATTCCGTTTCTCCTGGCGACCAGTTGTGTTGTTATTGCTGCCGCCAGCCAGTTCCATGGAAAGTTTGAAACGACGCAGTTGCAGCAGCCTGCTGCTGAGATTACCGGTGGCTACCGGAGTAATCTCACGAAACGGATCGCGGCTGACCTCGGGCCAGAGGTAGTCAAGAACGCCAGCGAGGCCACAATCAACGAAAAAATTGATGCCCTGCCTGCTGCTGACCGCAAACTGGCCCTGATGCTGGTGAAGCGGGATGCGTTTGACCTGGCGAGGGCCCTTGAAAATCTGTTTGGCCAAGGCGGCATCACCCAAAAGGTGTTCGGCCTTGGTGTGCTCGGGATGGCGATTTCCACGATTGTCATTCTCATGGTGATCAACGGCTTTTGTATTACCGAAATGACCGGGCGTGATGGAGACCGGGTGGTTCAGCGACTTGGGGCGATTCTGCCGGGTATCGTTGGTGGCCTCGGCTTCTTGGCCCTGTGGGGGGACAGTGAGGCGCAGTTCTGGCTGGCGGTGCCGACAAGTAATTTTGGGATGGCACTCCTGCCGATCGCCTATGTCACCTTTTTCCTGATGATGAACAGCCGTTCGCTTCTGGGCGATGCGTTGCCTCAGGGCCGCTGGCGGTTGCTTATCAATCTTCTCATGCTGCTGGCTATTGTGGCGTCAACTGTCGGTGCGGGCCTGAGTATCTGGGCGAACATCGGCTGGATTGGTGTGGCGTTGATCGCGTTATTGCTTGTGCTCGCCGCGATTGTTCCGGCTCGCCGACAGGCCGCCTGATGATGCCTTCGCGACTCAAGGGGTGAAGGGAGGGGCGGAGGCAGTAATCTGGAGCGGTGATGCCTTACGAAGATTCCCTTCCTGTGCTGATTGGCTGCCTGGCCATAGCTGGCCTGTTTTTCGGGCTTTGGCGTTCCTTTGCGCAGAGGGGCTGGCTTGTTTCGGCCTTACTCTCCGTGGTGATTGGTGTCGGAGTAGCCACGCTTGACCAGATCACGGTGACAGATCGTGAGGAGGTCGAGCTGTTGCTGCCGAGGCTTGCCCGGGCGGTTGAAGAGAAAGACCTTGCCACGCTGATCGAGTCGATCGCACCCGAGGTCCGTCCGGTGCAAGAACAGGCCGAGCGGGCCGTTGAAAAGATTCAGCCCAGTCAGGTTGCGATCACCAAACTGGAAGTGTCGGTTGACCGATCCGGCAGGCTTCCTGTTGCCACGGCAGACCTGCTTGTTCGCGTCAGTGGCCGTATGGTTGGCCAGGAAGAAGCAATGGGAATCGTGGCTGCGGATGTCACGCTTGAAAAGCGGGAGCGTTGGCTGGTGACTGATTGTGTTGTCAAACCAGCTGAGCCGCTCGGCAAGCGGTAGGCGAGCACGAGCCGAGCAGGGTCTTCTTTTCCTGCCGGCCCGTGCCGCCACCGTTTTAGGACTTTAGCCTCATCACATTCGGCAGGCTGAAAGCGTCGTCGAATGGAAGACCGAGTTGATTGAGAACGTTCTGGTAGGCGTCAATCTCGTCGGCAACCTGCTTGGCCATTTCCATGTCATTCGCAAACTCGGGGTGATCCATGAAGACGGCCTGCCAGGCAGTGAGGCACTCTTCATAGGCCGACTGGGCGGCCTCCAGTTCATCGGCCTCCAGCGCCCGTCCGGCCCGTGCCGCTGCTTCACGGGCACGCTGGCCAGCCGGGGTTGCGGCTGCCTTCGCGACGGCACGCCAATATTCAAAGTTGACCACATCGCGATAGCTGGCGATTGCATCGGCATTAGCTTGGGCACTGCGGAGAAGTCGGCAGAGGCCAAGGGCTTCGGTCTGGGCCGGCTCAGCCAGAACATATGCGGCTGTCTCCCAAGAGACATCCAGTGCGGTCTCGGCGGAAGTTGCAGCAGCCTGTTGTTCAACTGTTCGTTGAACGCTGGGTATCGCGAGGGCAACTACTTGTTCTTTTGTCAGCGACTCCCTGCGAAGCCCGCGAATGGCCTCTCGAGTGGGCGCTAGCAGTTCGGTTAATTTCGATTCCAGCGTAGCAATCCGGCTTTGCTCTGCCTCAAGCATCCAGAGTGGAAGAGGCTGCCCTCGCATCTGAATCGGCTGAAGGCCTAGCTGGGTTAACTCATCTGCAACATCCTGCCAGGCTGCCTCTGTAGCGGGGCCATAGTCTCGACGTGCTTCGAGGTCTTGGGCTTTGTGAATTGCGTTGAGCATGGGCTGAGCGGCCGCCATCAAAGGCATGCCACTCGTGTCTGTGTCATAGCCTGCGGAGGGTGAAAGACTTGCCATTGACTTTGTCATCAGCGAGCGGCCTTTTTGTGCCGTTGTGAAGACGGCATTTGGCATCTGTGCAAACAAAAAGAGCAGGCCGGTAATGACCATGCAGATGCCGAGAATGACCTCTTCAGTGAAAAGGATTCGGCTCGGATGGGACAATTCATCCGTGATGTCATGAAGGTCCAGGTGAGCGTTCTGGACGGGGTTCTTGCGGCTTCCCAGCCGTGAGGTGGCGAAGAACATGTCAGAGGTCCTTTGGAACGAGGAGAGGCCAACGGTGCAGCGTTGACGAATCCAAATGGATTCTTAAGCCGGAAGAGTTCGTCTGTGGAACGTCCATGGCCGTCATGCTGCTGAGCGATGCAGGCACGCCCCTGACAAGTGCCTGACGCTCGCGTTGTACTAGAAACTTACGGCGGCTGAGGCCGGTTGGTTCGCCCGGTCACCGCCTGCACGGTTTTTTGAGCCGCCGGCCGTGGTTTTGCCACATGTCAAGATTGTGGACAGTTGGCAGAACGAACGGTTTCGTCTCGCGATTCAGTGTTCACCGATGCGATAGAGGTGGGTCGTTGTGCGAATGAGAATGTCGTTTTCAATCACGGCGGGAGATGCCATGCAGCCAGCTTCAAGTCTGTTCTCTGCAAGAATTTTGAAACCGTCCGGGTTTGCGCTGAAAACGACGCAGTTGCCATCTTCATCACAGGCATAGAGTCGTCCACCGGCTTCGATGAGTGACGCTGAGTAGCGGCCCGTGTGGCGTTCGCTCCAGCAGGCTGCCCCGGTTTCAATATCCAGGCAACTAAAGATGCCTTTGTCGTTCACCATAAAGAGGTGATCGCCAACAACGGATTGGCTTGGTCGGGTCGGCGCCGACTTGCCAAATTTCCAGGCGACGCCCGTCTCGGTAATGTCTCCTGTTCCCTCGGGCCGGACGGCCAGCAGACGGTCACCACCGGCCGTGCAAATGACTACAAGGCCGTGTGAATAGAGCGGCCTGGCAGCTGCGTTGTAGCCACCGTGATAGACGGTCCAAAGTTCTTGGCCACTTCGCGGATCGTAGGAAATAGTCGCAACGGCGGCCGGGCTGACTAACTGTAGCCTGCCGGCATGGGTGAACACCTTCGGTGTGC
>RGBY01000075.1 GCA_009919445.1 Planctomycetia bacterium | reverse complement strand
CAGCCGCCGCCGGGAAGCAGAGCCTGCAGTTTCTTGAGTTATCTGAGCTGGGGAGACCCTGGATGCCGCTGGTGAGCCTGCCCATTGCTGTTGGCAAGGAGCAAGCTCCTGCGGAGTTTCGCTTGTCGTTTGATTGCCTGCTTGATCGCGACTCACCTGGTGAGATCAATGTCACGCTCCGCGGAGTCGGGCCTGCAGATGAGGCCGAGACGGCGGGTCTGCTCGTGATTCGCCAGGGTGCCCTGCTGGCAAACGGTCGGCCAGTCGCACCCTTGCAGCCGGGAGTCTGGTACCACATCGAGGCAACGTGCTTGCTGTCGTCTAAAGTCAGTCGGTCTCCTCACGTCGGACGGATGCTCAGCCTGTCGGTCCGAACAGCCTCTGGTGAGGCCTGGTCTCTTACGGTTCCGTACGAAGACTTCTTGTTTGAGCGGCCGACCGAAGTGCAGATGATTTCTCTTGGTGCAGCAGCCAGCAGAGTGTTCATAGACAACCTGATCGCCACGGTGAGCCGGTGATTGAATTAGGGTGGTGGTGAGTCGCTGACTGAATAAGGGTCGTGTCAGAGAGACCGCCCGGACGGCATTTGATTATCCGCCGAGGGCCTGCCGCAGTCCGCGAAGTCGCTGCCGGTGCCGCCAACGTTCCCAAAGGGTGACCCTCCGCAACCTCGGGTCGTTCGCGTGGATCGTGTGCTGCTTGCCTTGTCGGGTTAATAAGACCAGTTGCCCGTCAGCACCGATGTCTTGAACGATCCAGAATTTGTCAACCACGTATGAGTAGGTCTCCCCTCCGGCTGTAGCGTCAATATGTCTGGCACGCGATCCGGGGGAGTGGCTGTGCTTCTGTTTTGCACAAACAACAAGGTCGCCAGGTTTCCATCGCACGGAACTGCCTCCGGTCTGAACCGATCGTGTGCTAGGGGGATGTTTGCTGCCAACTGTTTTTTCTTAAAAAAAACAGTACAACACGATCGCAGAAGAAATTTATCTCAGAGTCAGGGGGCGTGTCACGGTGAATCTGGCAACATTGACCCATCTCGTCGGCGAACTTGTGGGGGGACTGGGGATCTTCCTGCTGGGCATGAAGTACATGTCGGAGGGAATGCAGGTGGTGGCTGGAAGCAGCCTGCGGCGGCTGATCGGGACTGTTACCGGAAACCGCTTTTTTGCTGTGATCGTCGGCGTTGTTGTCACCTGCGTGGTGCAGTCGAGTTCAATCACGACGGTGATGGTCGTTGGCTTCGTCAATAGTGGCGTCATGAGCCTCGTGCAGGCAGTAGGGGTCATCATGGGAGCCAACATTGGCACCACGATCACTGGCTGGATTCTGGTGCTCAAAATCGGCAAGTACGGGCTTCCGCTTCTTGGGGTGGCGGCTTTTGTGTACCTGTTTTCTCGGCAGGACCGCTACCGCTACTGGGCGATGGGGTTGATGGGAATTGGGATGGTTTTCTTTGGCTTAGAGTTAATGAAGGATGCCTGTGCGCTGATTAAGGAGACACCCGATTTTGCGGCCTGGTTTCAGGCCTTTCAGGCAGACAGTTATTTGGGTGTTCTCAAGTGCTGCATGGTTGGCTGTGTGCTTACGACAATGGTTCAGTCATCTTCAGCCACGCTGGGCATTACCATTTCACTCGCCTTTCAGGGTGTGATTTCCTATGAAACCGCAGCCGCCTTGGTGCTCGGGGAAAATGTAGGCACAACGATCACGGCTTTTCTGGCATCACTCGGTGCCACCACCAATGCTAGGCGTGCGGCCTATTTTCACGTGCTATTTAATTTGCTCGGTGTGTTTTGGATCACCCTACTTTTTCCCTGGTATATCGAACTGGTGCAGTGGATGATCAATAGTGACGTCAGCAAGGCAGTGCTCGTTGACGGGGGAGCGACCTTTCCTGGTACGACACCAGCGATTGCGGCAACTCATAGCATTTTCAACGTGGCGAATGTGGTGCTCTTTATGCCGCTGGTCCCCGCTCTGGTCCGGTTTCTGGAGCGAATCGTTCCGGCAAAGAAGTTTAAGGAAAAGCCTCATCTGACAGACCTCGATGTCCGCATGCTTGATACGCCGACGCTTGCCATTGAGCAGTCGCATAAAGAGCTCGAGCGAATGGGGGATGGCTGCGAAAAAATGTTGCGATGGGTTGTCGATCTCCGAAATCAAGAGGAGCCAGATGCCACACTCGCCAAGCGACTGAGTCGGCGTGAGAATGTGTTGGACTCAATTCAGGATGAAGTTACCGACTTTATCACGAAACTCCTCTCTGGCACGGTTCCGCATAGCGTGGCAGATGAAGCCCGTCGGCAACTACGAATGGCAGATGAGTATGAGTCAGTCAGCGACTATGTGGCTGACCTTGAACATTTCGATCGGAAATTGCGGCAGAGCGGTTTTCGATTTACTTCCGCCCAGCGGCAACGCCTTGATCAACTCAACGAAGACGTGCTTGCCTATCTTGCCAAGATAAACGTTGCCCTCCGGCAGGAAAATCGAAATATCCATGCCGAGGCGGGCCCGGACGCCAAAAGAATTCGAACCAAGATCAAGCAGTTCCGACGCCAGCACCTGGAGGATCTGTCGGGTTGCGACATGCCACCAACGGTTAATGTCGCTGTCCTCGCAGCACTCAATGCGTATGTCCGGGTGCTCGATCACTCGGAAAACATCGCCGAATCAATTTCGGGCGAGAAGTAAGCCTCGGCTGCAGGGGAAGCTGTGTGTCCCAGGCAACAGGTGTGGGGTCGTTCTGAGCGGGCCAGAACTGACGGCAGGTAACGAGGTCGCAGGCATGAACGCATCAGTTGTGTGATCTGAATCAACGCTACGAACTGTCCCGTACCCACTTGCCTTCCCGTCGTGTCTCCACGAGCGCATAAAAGACCCGGCCGGGAAGGGGTCCCGGCCGGGTCGATGTGGCAAGAGTGCTGATAGGCAAGGCCCGTCAGCGTCATGCTCAATTTACTCAGACGCCGCAGGACGGCTCGCAGCCGCAGCTGGGCTCGCAACCGCAAGCTGGCTCACAGGCTGGCTCGCAACCGCAGGTCGGCTCGCAGCCGCAGGCTGGCTCGCAGCAATCATTGCAGCAGCGACGCTGGGCACGACGGGCCTTTTTAGCCTGATGATGGCAGCGAATCCGCTCCATCAGGTTGCAGCAACGACGCTTCTGACCGCAGCAGCTGTCGCAGCAGGCAGGCTCACAACCACAAGCAGGCTCACAGCCGCAGGTGGGCTCGCAGCCACAAGCTGGCTCACAAGCCGGCTCGCAACCACAAGTCGGCTCGCAGCCGCAAGTGGGCTCACAACCACAGGCTGGTTCACAGCAGTTGCCGTGGGCCCGATGGTGACCGAAAAGACCAGCCTCAGAAACAGTACCGAGACACAACAGGAGAGCGGCCGAAAGACCACACAGGTAGAATGCACGACTCATGGGGTGAGCCTCCTTGACACTAGTAAGCGGGAAACCGACGAATCCGTTATTCGGCGGTGAAGCAACGGAGGCGACCGGAGCTTCGATCAAACATGGCACACTCTGTGACCGTGTCAAAAAATTCGGCAGGGATTTTTGGGAAAGGTCTGCCGGTGAGCCGTCCGCACAGGTCTGCGTAGGCCTTTTCCTCTACGTTGGCTGGGGCGATTCGGGCATGAAACGGCCCGGTGGAGGCTCTAGAAGGCCTGAATTGTCGGCATTTGGTCGTCGCCCAGTCTGCCGGGAAGCAATCGAGGCTGCTGTCACTGTCGTCTTACTCTGGCTCGTTCCCGAAACCGCTGGCTGTCTCAGCATCAAAGCCTTCCCAGCCGGTTGGGGCTGGAAGGCAGGGCAGAATCACCTCTTCGCAGGCCGCTTGGCGGGTGCGGGTACGTTCGTCGATTTCTGCCTGCAGGGCCCGGATGTAGCGGTTTTTTTCTTCCGGTGAGAAGCGGTGGTGGCGGCCATCTTCGCCCGGTTGAGTCTCAAGAACAGTTTCCCAGTCTCGAATGGCCACTTCACAGAGGGCTGCCTGCATGGCAAAGAGTGGCATGCCAACTGCCCGCCACTCGTGCTCGTTGGCGAGAAATTCTCGTTCGGGGCGGAATGAGTCTGGCAGACGGCCTGGCACCAGCGGGAGCCGGCGAGTGAAACAGAGGCAGAGCCGAGCGTCGGCGAGGTCACTGCAGATCATGCCAACAGTGAAGTTTTGTGTTGTGTTGCCCCGTCTGGCTGTGAGCACGTATCGGTCATCGTCGATGTGTTCTCGCAGCGTCCACCAGATGGCATCCGGGTCTGCCTGCATGACGGCATCAACTGCCAGCCGCACGCGTTCTTGCTCATCCCAGTTGTAGGTCGTTGCGAATACTGGTTGAGTTGTCTGGCCATGTTGCTTCAGCGCTGGTGGCGGGTTTGCACTGGCCAGTGCATCGATCAGATCATCAAAGGCTGCATCCCGCGGGTGCTGGGCGTGATAGTGCAGGAAATGCTCTGGATCGAGTGGGGCCCGCACCCGTTCGATGGTAAAGCAATCGGGGTGGACGGCGTCAGAGCCTGCCCGCAGGCAGGCCTGCACCGAGAAGTTGTCTTCCATCATGTGTTCCCGAAAGCTTTTCAGGCTGAAAAGCTTCTGGGTGAAGACTTGTTCATGCGGTGGAAGTTGGCCTGCAGCATCGTGATCACGGAGTGTTCCGCGAAATGATCTCACAAGCGAGTCGGCACCCAGCAGGAAGTGGTCGTCTCCGACATAGAAAGCGTTGCTACCTTCCTCTCCTGCAGTCATTGCCTTGGCACGAAGTCGGGCCCATTCCATGGCTTCGTCTTCGGGTTTTCCGGCATGCATGGCCTGCTGTTGAAATCGTTCACGGAACAGCTCACGGCCGCGGTCAAAGAAGGGGTTGTCGAACCAGACCTGATCACCAGGGAGCAGACGGTCTGCATCAAAATGGCGTTTCCAGAGAATGTCGTAGCCCTTGTTCGGCAGTTCTTCAGGAATCACCCGACGCTCGAGGAATTCATTGAGGGCCTGAATCCCGGTGTCGTTTCCGGTGGCACGCAGGTGCTGGATGATGCCCTTGATGAGAATCAGTGTCGTGTATTTCAGGCAGCGAATCCGGGGTACCGGAATGCCATCGGCTCCGTGGAGCACCCAGAGGTCTTCGATGGCCTCAACCGGTGAAACGCCGGGAGCCAGGACAAACCGGTCATGCTTCAGGAGCCAGTAGGCTGGGTTCCGCATCTCGGGTGAGTCATCGGACGGACGGATGACGGTGCCGGTGAGAGCCGCTCGAATAATTTCGATCCGGACGCGACGCTCCCCATCGCTTATGGCCTCCTGGCGAAGAATAGCCTCAGCACGAGCCAGGATGGCTGCGGCCTTCTCTGAAAGTGGCAGCCCGCTTGATTGTTCGGCCGTAACGGCGGCTGCGTCGGCAGGCTGTCCAGAGGCAGCCGCCTCAGCAGTTGGGAGCGGGGCGGAGGAGTGGATCGGATTCGGGGCAGACATCCTCCCTATGGTATCCGAAGCCGTCGTTCGGGTGATTGATTTGTTTGGCAGATGCGTGATCTGCGACTGTGAGTCCACGGAGGCTGCTTGGCTCGTGAAACCAGCCGAGAGGGAGTGGCGGCCGAAACTCGGGCAACAGCACGATTAACTAAACGGTTTTTGGCTGGTTATCACAGTTGCGTTCCGGAGGCTGTCAACGCGAGAAAAGTCGTCGAACGCACCAGCTGGTGAGAGGACTTGCGGAACAGGGGGCACTCATTAAGATCCACAATCCCCACGGGGCCAGTCGTGGCCCCCATGCGAGAGCCTGTTTTCTTCGTCAGTCGCAGCGGTTTGTGGCGGTTTCCCGGAGTGAAATCACGGGTGCCGATCGCAGCAATTTTGTGCGGTTGGTGTGACAGGCATGCTCTCCCCTGCCCTGTTGCCTCGCTGCAGCTTTCTGCGTTGCCTGTTGCAAAAAAACGGCGTCAAGTCTGTTTTGGAGCGACCTTCGCCCTTCTGCTGCGACTCATCTCGAAGGAATGCTTGTGCCTTTAGCCTCTGCTCCGCTCGGTCCACCGTCTGGTTTTTCTTCACTGGTCCACCGCTTTGTTGACCTCCGTTCGAGCCTGAGCGGCTCGCCCCGGGCAGATATCCTTTCGGGGCTTACAGTGGCCCTGGCCCTTGTGCCTGAGGCAGTGGCCTTCGCCTTTCTTGCAGGCGTCCCTCCGCTTGTGGGTCTCTATGCAGCGTTCATCATGTGCCTGATAACGGCCATCGTCGGAGGCCGACCCGGCATGATCTCGGGCGCGACAGGGGCGATGGGAGTGGTGGTGGTCTCCCTCGTGGCCGATCATGGCATCGGCTATCTCTTTCCGGCCGTTGTCCTCTGCGGCATCCTGCAGGTGACGATTGGGCTACTCCAACTTGGCAAGCTCATTCGCATTGTGCCGCATCCGGTCATGCTGGGTTTTGTCAATGGCTTGGCTGTCGTAATCCTGCTTGCCCAGATTGGGAGTTTCAAAACGCTTTCCGCCTCGGGCGAAATGGAGTTTCTCTCAGGTCAGCGTCTCTGGTTGATGCTGGGGTTGGTTGGACTGACGATGGCAATTATCACGCTGTTGCCACGACTGACCAAGGCGATCCCATCATCACTAGCAGCCATTCTGGTGGTGACGGTCTGTGCCGTGGGAATCAACTCACAAGTGGATGATCGTGGCACTGCGAATGGCGAAACCCAGCGGGCTGTTCTGACGGTTCGTGACATGCTCGTTGACCGCACGCAGGCTGCAGCGATTGCTGCCGCCGAACGAGAAAAGCAGCATCAGCAGATTGAGGCGGCCAGTGCACTGTTGCCCACTGGGTTCGTTGCGGTCAGTGACGGTGATGCTACGTTGCCTGAATTGACCCCAGAGGAAATTACCGCTGTTCGAAAATCAATCGATCTGGAATCAGTCGGAATTGCCGGAGGCCTCCCCCGACCGGCTTGGTGGGACTTCAAAATGCCTCCGGTAACTCTGGCAACCCTGTGGGTCATTCTGCCCTATTCACTGATTCTTGCGGGGGTGGGGCTGATTGAGTCGTTGATGACACTCACATTGATTGATGAGCTGACTGAAACCCGCGGGCAGGCCAATCGCGAGTGTGTTGGCCAAGGAATCGCCAACGTCGTCTGCGGCTTCTTTGGTGGCATGGGTGGCTGTGCCATGATCGGTCAGTCATTGATCAATGTGAAGTCAGGTGGCCGCGGCCGTCTTTCTGGAATTACGGCAGCTGTGATGCTGCTGCTATTCATTCTCTTTTTTGCTGATTCAATCGAAGCTGTGCCGATGGCTGCCCTCGTTGGCGTCATGTTTATGGTTGTGATCGGTACCTTTGAATGGTCAACGCTGCAGACATGGCGGCGGGTGCCTGTGGCCGAGGTGCTCACGATGCTTGTCGTAGCCAGCTACACCGTGCTGATGCACGACCTTGCTACTGCGGTCATTCTTGGGGTGGCACTGTCGGCGGTGGTCTTTGCCTGGAATAAAAGCAAGTATCTGGTGTCAGATGTCTCGTGCAATGAGTTTGGTAGCAAGATCTATCAACTTCACGGCGTACTCTTTTTTGGCAGCACAAGCCGCTTTCGCGAACTCTTCACGCCGCAGGCAGACCCAGACGACGTTGTGATCGATTTCTATTTCAGCCGTGTCTATGACCAGTCTGGCCTCGAGGCGATTAACACGCGACTGCTTGATCGGGCGGGTGATCTGGTGGAAGTCAACATTAGTGAAGATCCGCACTACCACGTGCTCACAGAACGGGCCGGCCGCGTGAATACCTCCGTACCGATCGTGGGCGAAGTCACGGTTTAGGTGTCTTTGGAAAGGCCCTCCGAGGCAGTCCTGTGCGGCACAAATAATGTCTTTAGACCAATTGCCGTTGTACGCATCCTCCGTGTGCCGTCTCGCACGTCCTCAGGAAGCGGCGCCGCACAGTGGGGGATCAGTGGTGTCGATCCCTCGGGCTTCCGGCCGGGTTTCTATGAAGCGTTAGCGGTTTGCGGCCGGACTTTTTTGTAAGAGCTACCAGGCCGGTGGGAAGTCCGCAGGATACTGAGGCGGCGGCCTGAAGGCGTCCTTGCGGTGTCCAGTTGAGGCTCAGGAAGATCGTGCTGATGCTTGCGAGGATCGGCTTCACCGACCTACGATTTCAAGCGTTTGCCGGAAGATGGCTCGCATAATCGGGTAAGGGAAGAGGGCTCAAGATGTATCAAGGAAGTCACGACAGGAAGTGGATGAGGGGATGGTGGGTATGTGGTGGATTGTTTGCCATCCTGGTCAGTGGCTGGGTGAATGATGCATTGGCGGTTGATCAGGCCGATTCAACCGCTGCTCCGGCAGCGGGGGCATCAGCGGGAGCCGCCCCTGCAGGCGAACTGACGCCCCACCTCGGCCATAGCCGTCATCGGCATCCGCATGGGCAGCATCATCCGACGGTCGAGCCCGGTGAAACGCGCTTTTTCACCACCCGATCGAGTGAGGCTTTATTGCCCCTGCCGATGGAAGCGGATGCCTTTGTCTTCGCTGTTTTCGGTGACCGCACAGGAGGGCCGCCGGAAGGCGTTGATGTGCTGGCAGATGCGGTTCGGGATGTGAACTTGCTGGAGCCCGACCTGGTGATGACCGTTGGTGATTTAATCAACGGCTACAACCGCACGGATGAATGGCTGGTGCAGATGGCGGAGTTCAAGGCCATCATGAACCAGCTGCTTTGCCCATGGTTTCCTGTCGCGGGCAACCACGATGTCTACTGGCGACCGCTTAATGATCCGGCGCGTCCCAAAAACCAGCATGATGACAATTATGAAATGCACGTTGGGCCGCTCTGGTACTCCTTTCAGCACAAGCAGTGTCAGTTCATCGTTCTCTATTCGGATGAGGGCAATGCGACCACTGGGGAAAAAGATTTTTCACGGCCAGAACTTCAGCGAATCAGCCCAGAACAGCTTGCGTTCCTGCGGGAAGCCTTGAATCGCGGCCGGGATTGCCATCACCAGTTTGTTTTCCTGCATCATCCCCGTTGGCTTGCAGGTGGATACGGTGATGACTGGGGAAAGCAGGTGCATCCGCTCTTGGTGGCAGCCGGAAACGTCACGGCGGTCTTTGCTGGTCATATCCATCACATGCGATATGACCCAGCCGACGGCATTGAGTATGTCGCGCTTGCGACTGTTGGTGGTGGGCAGGCTGCAGTGGTGCCCGAGGTGGGCTACTTGCACCAATATCACCTTGTGACCGTGCGGAAAGATCAGGTGGCGATGGCAGCGTTTCCGGTGGGTGAGGCAATTGACGTTCGGGAAATAACAGGCGACTTTCAGGCAGAGGCGGTACGGCTGGCTCGCTTGCCGCCAACTGTTCAAGGAGGCATTCGGCTTACTGGTAGGCTGCGGCAGCAGGTTGCGGGTGGCCAATGGACGGTTGGCGTTGAGAACCCGACCAGTCACCTTGTGGACTACACCGTGGTCGCCGAGAGCCCCGATTCCCGCTGGCGTGCTGAGCCCGATCATGCCCACGGCACGCTGAAGCCAGGCCAGCGGCATGAGATTCGGTTTCAGGCAGCCTATCCTTCAGGGCCGGCTGATGAATCGTTTGATCCGATTCGCATCGTGCTTTCGCGGGAAATTCTTACGAAAACCACGCGGTATGCCATCCCTGAGGTCACGGCTACCGTGCCGTTCATGCCCACCACAGAGCCGCCTTCGGCAGCGCAACCGAACGGGGTGCTTGTGCTGGATGGTGATGGTGACTGTGTCGGGATCGCTGCTGAGAAGGTGCCGCTTCCACAGGGGCCCTTTACGCTTGAGTGCTGGCTGCGAGCCAAGCAGTTTGGGAAACGGGTTGGGCTTTTGGCAAAAACCGAGAGCAGTGAATACGGCATCTTTGTATCGGGCGGCAGGCTTGATGGAAGCGTCCACCTTGGGGGAGCCTATCGAAGCGTTCAGCCGCCCATGATTCTTGAGCCTGGCCAATGGCATCATGTTGCGTTGGTCTACGATGAGACAGCGGTTGTCCTCTACCTTGATGGGCAGCCAGTGGGGCGAACGGAAGGCCCGTCTCGTGGTCAGCGGAAGATCAACTGGTTGCCGCTGTTTATCGGTGCCGATCCGGATGGTGCAGGAACACCAAACTCGTTCTTTGCCGGTGAGATCGACGAGGTTTGCCTCACTCGCTCAGCCAAGTATCAGGGTGCATTCACACCCAAGCGGCGGCTCAACCCGACTGACGACACCGTCGTCTT
>RGBY01000074.1 GCA_009919445.1 Planctomycetia bacterium | reverse complement strand
AGCTTGCCGTCGGCACCGCGGTCCGGCACGAGGTCGCTGAGGGCGACGGGCCAGTCAATGCGCTTGATGCGGCAGTCCGCAAGGCACTTGAGGGGCTCTTTCCGTCGATTTCGACCATGCACCTGCTCGACTACAAGGTGCGTGTCATCAACGCTCAAGAGGGCACTGCCGCCCGGGTTCGGGTTTCCATCGAGAGCACCGACGGTGAGCGTGTCTGGGGAACGGTTGGTGTCAGTGAAAATGTGATTGAGGCCAGCTGGCTAGCGCTTGCCGACTCATTCCATTACTATCTCGCCTCTGTTCTCGCAGGCCAACAGCCGACGGCAGCGGTGCAATCGTGACCGGTTTCCCGCAGCGGCTGGCGATCACCCTGGGTGACCCGGCAGGCATTGGGCCGGAACTCTGCCTCAAGCTCCTTGCGGCCTGCCAGGCGGGTCAGTTTCCTGACTGCATTCCGGTTATCTTCGGATCAGTTCCGGTGCTTCGCCGGGTTGCGGCTGCCACCGGCATTCCCTTTACGGCACCGATCGTGCCAGCCGCATCGGCTGCCACCGCACCCGCAGTGGTTCCGCTTGAATGCCCCGACGCCGACACGATTCATCCCGGGCAGATGACGGCGGCTGCGGGCGAGGCTGCCTTTCAGGCCTGTCGCTCGGCTATTGCTGCTGCTTTAGCAGGCGAGGTGGCAGGCATTGTCACCTGCCCATTAAACAAGCGTGCCCTGCATGCTGCTGGCTATCCCTACCCCGGTCATACGGAACTTTTTGCGGAATACCTTTCGGCCAGTCAAAGCTGCATGATGCAGTACGCCGATGACATTGCCTGTAGTTTTGTGACAACCCATGTGGGCTACGCCGAGGTTCCGCAACTGCTTACCATGAAACGGATTGGCGAGGTTCTTGATCTCACCGATGCGGCGCTCCGGCGAATCAGAGGTGCGGCCCCACGCCTGCTCGTCTGTGGGCTCAATCCACATGCCGGTGAGGATGGACTGTTTGGCAACCGGGAAGAGGAACGGCTGATTGCTCCTGCCATACAGGCAGCGGTCGCTCGAGGAATCAACTGCGTAGGGCCCGTCCCCGGCGACACCGCCTTCACGCCATACGCACGCAAGCAATATGATGCTGTGGTCTGCATGTATCACGACCAAGGCCACATTCCCGTCAAGATGATTGCCTTCGATCGGGCCGTTAATGTGACGCTCGGCCTCCCGATCCCGCGAACAAGCGTCGATCACGGCACCGCCTTCGACATTGCCTGGCAAGGCAGTGCTGACCCGGGCAGTCTCTTTCAGGCTGTTCACCTGGCAGCGAAGTTGGCTCCAGAGGATAGGGCTGGCACGAAAGCCCCGCTGCCGTCAATCTAACCTCTTTTGGCGAGATCCGAGGTCTGACCGCTACCATGCCATACCCATCCCCCGAAAACCTATCCGGAGAAAAAACAATGAACCTTGCCCGTGGAAAACTCATGCTGGCCAGTTTCCTGACACTGGTCGCTTCAGGAGTTGGCTTCGCCACCCGAACCGCCGCCGGCGGCGACTGGGAACGTGAGTTCAACATCGGTGGTGGCGAGTTTGGTGCAATTCTTGGGGCAGGCTTTCTCGGGTTCGGCTTGATGATCTTTTTTGGTGGCATTCTCGTTGAGAAGTTTGGCTACAAAAAACTTCTGATGATTGCCTTTGTCATGCACCTGGCAAGTGCCGCCATGCTGTTTGCAGCCAATCCACTCTTTGCGTCATGGCGAGAGACTAACCCTGCAACAGCGACGCAGAATGTCTTTGCCGTGTTGTTTTGGAGTGCGTTTATCTTCTCCATCTGCCAGGGCCTCTATGAAGCTGTCATCAACCCATTGATTGCAGAGTTGTACCCGGAGAACAAAACCCACTACCTGAACATCCTGCATGCCGGATGGCCGGCTGGCATGATCGTCGGTGGCCTCTTTGCAGCCGGGTTTATTGGGGAGAATGCATGGTTCATGCAGCTGCCCTGGCAGTGGGCGTTGTCGAGCTTTGCCGTGGTTGTCCTCATGTACGGCGTGATGGTGATCCCCGAGAAATTCCCTGAAACAGTTGGCGAAAAGTCCGGGAATTTCGCGACGGTTTTTTCCTGCTTTGCTTCAGTCCCCTTTCTGGTCCTGATCGTCCTCCACGCCTTGGTTGGGTATATGGAACTGGGTGTCGACTCATGGATGACCAAACTGATGGAAAACCTCCTGCCCAACTCGATTCTTATTCTTGTCTACACCTCGCTGCTGATGTTTGTTCTACGGTTTTTTGCTGGCCCAATTGTCCACAAAATCAACCCGATTGGACTCCTGTTCGGAAGCAGTGTGATTGCCTGCCTCGGGCTGCTCTGGCTGGGTTCACCTATCCAAAGCGTTGCCATGATTTTCGTCGCCGCCACGTTTTACTCATTCGGCAAGGCGTTTCTTTGGCCCACCATGCTTGGCGTTGTAGGCGAACGGTATCCACGTAGTGGTTCCGTGGCCATGGGCGCACTGGGCGCGGCCGGCATGATCTGTGTTGGACAGATTGCCGGCCCTCGGATTGGTGCCCAGCAGGGATATGAGATGAGCAAGCATCTGGAAGCCCAGGCACCGGAGACCTTTGGACGCTACGCCGACGCCGAAACGTCTTCGTCCTGGGGATACGTCTACCGGGCTATCAACGCTGCCAAACTGAATGCCGCCAACGGGACCGAACTTGAAGATGGCAAGCCTGTAAGCACCGCTGCTGTCAGCAACGCTGATCTGATTAAGCCAGATGAAAAGCCAGCACTCATCGCCAACGCCGACACCGACTTCCCAGCGGTCCAGGCCTCCTACCTCCACGGCGGCCGCCGGGCCTTGACCCTCACCAGTTACATTCCTGGCGCGATGGCAATCGGCTTTCTTGGCCTGCTGGTCTACTATCGCGCGATCGGTGGCTATAAGGCGATTCAGCTGGATGGAACAGAAACCAGCCATGACCAGGCCGTCTCGGATGAGGCACCAGATGGCACCGGCCCCGAGGGGACTCCTGCTGCCAGCGAGTATTAAACTCTGTCACCCCGGCTTAAGCGGTGATCTCAGACAGGCAAGGCGTTGGGCACACAAGCAGGTGTCCAACGCCTTGTTGTTTTCCGACGCCAAGGACGGGCATCTGTCGCCAGCCGGCATCCATCCGTTACGATTGCACCGCAGCATGATCTGCGGCCCCTTTGCCTTCGCAACCTGAAAACATGTCGATGCACGAACTGCCCAAACAATACGACCACGCCGCTGCCCAGACCCGCTGCCACTCGCTCTGGGACTCCGGCCGCTTCTGGCACGCCGAACCTGAACCCAATCAACCAGTTTTTTCAATTGTTATACCGCCGCCAAATGTCACCGGTGCGTTGCACCTCGGCCATGCGCTCAACAATACCCTCCAAGACATTCTGGTCCGCTGCCGGCGGATGCAGGGTTACCTGACGCTCTGGATGCCCGGCACCGATCACGCCGGCATTGCGACCCAGGCCGTCGTGGAACGTCGCCTGCTCGAAGAGGAAAACCTGTCTCGGCATGATCTTGGCCGCGAGGAGCTGGTCAACCGCATCTGGGCCTGGAAAGAGCAGTACGAAAAACGAATTCTTGGCCAGCTTCGTGATCTGGGAGCCAGCTGCGACTGGGATCGCACCCGCTTTACCCTCGATGAGCAGTGTGGCCAGGCCGTTCGCGAGACCTTTTTTCGGCTGTTTCAGCAGGGGCTCGTTCGCCGTGGAAAACGGCTGGTGAACTGGGACACCTTTCTCCAGACGGCTGTGAGCGACGATGAGGTTTTTCATGAAGAGGTGAAGGGGTACTTCTGGCACATCCGTTACGACGTCATTGATCCCCTGCCCGGCGAGCCCACTCAGGTTGTGGTGGCCACCACTCGCCCAGAGACCCTTCTGGGCGACACAGCTGTTGCCGTGCATCCAGACCCTGCTGCGGCGCTTGCTGCAGTTGAGGCTGAACTCCAGGCAAAGCTCGCGGCTGCCTCAGCCAAGGAGCGGCCCGCGATTGAAGCTGAGTTGGCCACGGTCACCGAACGACGGGAATCGATGCTGCCCGGCCTTGAAACTTTGGTTGCGATGGCCGGTGCCGGTCGGCTGGTCCGACTGCCGCTACTGGGGCGTGCGATTCCTCTGGTTGCTGATGACTGGGCCAAGCCAGAACTTGGCTCAGGCTGCGTAAAAATCACACCGGCCCATGATCCAAACGACTATGACGTGGGCCTCCGGCAGTCGCTGCCGATGATCAACATTCTTGAGCCTGACGGCCGTCTCAACGGTGAAGCCGGCCCCTACGCCGGTCTTACGATTCGCCAGGCCCGGCAGAAGGTTGTCGATGACCTCGAAGCTGCTGGCCAGCTTGTTGCTGTTGAGGACCGGGTCATCGAACTGGCCCACTCGGATCGCTCCAAGACACCTATCGAGCCGTACCTTGCCGACCAATGGTTCATTCGCATGGCCGACCTTGCCGAACCAGCCCTGGCCGCTGTCCGTGATCGGCAGATTACGTTCCACCCCGACCGCTATGCCAAGAGTTATCTTGATTGGCTCGGCGAAAAGCGGGATTGGCCTGTGAGCCGGCAGCTTTGGTGGGGACACCGTATTCCGATCTGGCACATCACCGACGTGGCTGAGAAGACGCTGGCCGCCTGCTTCGCTAACCGTACGGACGTCGCCTGGACTGCCGACGGGGAACCACCAGCAGCCGACCAGCCCGGAGCCTGGTTCATCTGTTCCACCCGTGAAGATCTCGGCGTGACCGAAATTGAGGAGCAACCGCTTACCCGCGATCCAGATGTTCTCGACACCTGGTTCTCATCAGCGCTCTGGCCTCACTCGACGCTCGGCTGGCCGACAGCCACCGCCGAACTGGACCGTTTCTATCCAACCAGCACCCTGGTGACGAGTCGAGACATCATCACCCTCTGGGTTGCCCGCATGGTGATTATGGGGCTTTTCAATACCGGGAAGATCCCCTTCCACGACGTTGCCATCCACCCCAAAATACTCGACCGTTATGGCGAGACCATGAGCAAGAGCAAGGGGAACGGTGTCGACCCACTGGACATCATCAGTTTCCTCGGCGCCGACGCCTTGCGGTTTGGCATGGCCAGCATGGCCACGGAGACACAAGACGTGCGGATGCCGGTTGAGTTTCAATGCCCGACCTGCAGCAGCCGCATCGACCAGACCACCGCGAATCGCACGAAGCCGTCCATCGTCTGCGACAAGTGCGGTGAGGCCTTCCGCACGCAATGGGCAACGTCACCGGAAGACCTTGCCCTTCCCCGCGGACCAGCGGTCAGCGAGCGATTTGAGGCGGGCCGAAATTTCTCCAACAAACTCTGGAATGCCACCCGATTCGTACTGATGCACCTTGATGGGTACGAGGCTGGCACGCTTGTGAGTGCAACTGCGGACACGACAGTTCTGCCGCTTGAAGATCGCTGGCTGCTCAGCCGTCTGGCGACTGTGACCAGTTCGGTGACCGCCGCTATCGATGGCTATCATTTTGCCGAGGCGGCCCGGATTCTTTATGCCTTTGCCTGGGACGAGTTCTGCAGTGCCTACCTCGAACTCTGTAAGGCACGCCTCGCCAATCCTGAGCAGCGAGATGCCGCTCGTGACATGCTACTCCTCGGGCTCGACACGATCTTGAGGCTTCTCCATCCGCTCATGCCCTTTGTGACCGAGGAGATTTGGCAGCACCTGCGGCAGGCCGCTGGGCAACGCCGTACTCCCTGGGATGGCGACTCACTTGCCGAGTCAATCATGGTTGCTACCTGGCCCCAGCCGGCAGCTTCCTGGCAGGATCAGCAGACTGAAAAACAGTTTGAGGCCTTTCTCGCAATCGTTGGTGGCGTTCGCGAGATTCGCGCCCGTCAGAATGTGCCCCCCAAAAAACAAGTCGACGTGGCGATTCGGTGCCCGGCAGAGATAGCCAGCCTGTTGAGCCCCATGCTGCCGGCACTGGAATCGATGGCGGCCTGCGATATCACCGGCCTGGGACCGGATGCCAGCGGTGCAGCAGGCGCCGCCGAGACCTCCGCTGCTGGCTGCGACCTCTTCATCGATCTGGCTGACCTCATTGATGTCGATGCAGAAATCGACCGACTTAGTCGTGAATTGGCGAAACTCGAGGGGCTAATCAAAGCCAAGCAGGCCAAATTGGCAAACCGCAACTTTACCGAAAGGGCCCCCACCCCGGTGGTTGAGAAGGAGCGGGCCCAGCTGGCAGCTTTCACGGCCTCTGCCGAAAAACAGGCCGCTGCCCTCGCCGCTCTCAAGGACCGTCAGACGCAACGCTAGGCCCTCGTACAGCAGGCCCGCAGAATTGCCAGCTTCTTACAACCGCCGCGCTTTCGGGCGGTTCCTGGGGTAAGATATGGCTCCCGGGAATCGCAGGCCGTCGGACGCGTCGCGGGCAGGATAGCCAACTGGAGCAGAGTCCATGAGCGTACAGATGGAACTCTCGCGGATCATCATCAGCGAGATCAATGATCAGCAGGTGGTCTACCTCAAAGAGATTGATGGAGACCGCACCTTTCCGATCCTGATTGGCTTGTTTGAGGCCACTAGCATCGATCGCCGAGTGAAGCATCACCCGTCACCACGGCCGCTCACCCACGACCTGCTGGTGGCGGCTGTCGAACTACTCGGGGGCGAATTTCAGGATGTTGTGATCTCTGAACTGAAAGAACACACCTACTTCGCGACCCTGCGGGTGCAGAAAGATGGCGAACTAATTGAGATCGATGCCCGCCCTTCAGACGCCATTGCTGTCGCTGTTACCTGCGAACCCAACCTGCCGATCTATGTGTCTGAAGAGGTTCTAGAGAGCGTCCTCGGTTGAGCCGCAGATTCTGTTAAATCGGTAGTTCCCAGCGGTTCGCCCGTCATTGGCCTCGTCGCACCGTTACCGGAATCAACCTGCAGCCAACAGCTTGTCTTGAAGAAGCTGGCCTGGGCTGAGCGAGTCACGAAGAAATTGGGCTCAGTGGGACGGGCTGGAACCGAATGGCCTAATCAAGTGCATTGCCAACCCGACGAGCCGTTGGTTTCTCTGGCGGCGCGGGTCGCTCAGCTGGCTGGATTCCCGCATGGAAGGTTGCCGTGAAAGGCCCAGGCCTCCGCGGCTGCCAGCCGGCGGCAGCCCAATAGGGCGTTGGGTCACCAGGCAGACGCCAGGAGTCGGTGAAGTTCCGCACGTCAAGGTATGTCTCGAAAGCATCGGGCTCAACCGCGTATTGCAGATAGTATGAAATCCGCTTCTCCTCCCGAGCCTTGAGGGCTAGCACGTTCAGCAACGTATTGAACTTACTGCGGGCTGTGGCCACCTCTTGAATCGTCTCACCAGCACTCTCCTTGGGCGTCTCCCGTACGCAAAGATGTCTTCCGCCAACGAAAAACGTGAACTCATAGTCGCGAAACTCCGGCAGCCTCGGCATTGTCTTATTGCATGCAGCCACCAGTTCCTCCCGCATTTTTTCTGGTGTCGGGTAGCGACTGTTGTCCCATTGCTGCACCCAACCGTCTTTGTCAGTGGCAATCCCTAACTTCATCAGGAGAGTGTTCCGCCAGCGTTCAAAGAGAGGATGCTTTGCGGGCGTCCAGAAGGGAATGATTTCTTCCCCGCGGCAGAGCACATTGACCGGCGTCAGGTAGTGGGCATAGTAGGTTCCATCGTCACGCTGGGCAGGTAGTACCGGTGCCTGTGGTGCGGTCAGCCGCACCTCTGCTGCAGGCGGGGCCAGTGGCTTCCGCGTCCGCTTCAGTTCTGCGGTCAGCCCAAGTTTCTGCTTCTCGGCCGCTGCTGTCTGATCTTCGAGCTTCGCGAGCATGGCATTGATTTCCGCGATCTGTTTTTCAGCTTCAGTCCGCTGCTTAGTCACCTTCGCAGCCTCGGCCTTGGCATTCTGCGACGTTTTCTGGGCAAGCGATTCGATTCTCTTTAATTCAGCCTGCAGTCGCTTGAGCTCGACCTCAGGATCGGACACCTCAATTTCCTTTTCGCGGGCGAGGTCTTGCTCCAGACGCTCAAGCCGGCGCGCAACCTCGGCCGCATGCTGCTTTTCGGCTGCAAGTTTTTCAGGATCAAGCTTCTTTTGGAATTCCTCAACAATCCGGCTGGCTGCTTCTTGGCTCGAAATCTGGACCGCCACTAGCACGATCACCAGAATACCGACCACATTGGTCAGGGCGTCCAGCAAGGAATCCATATTTCCCGCGGTGGCAGATGTCGACTGCCTTCGTCTTCTTCGCATCAGGAAACTCTTCGCTCAGGCTGCAAAAACAAAAACAAGATGAATCCACCCAAGACCGCCGGACGGGATGTCGCCGTCCCTAAAGAGCCATCTCTTCCGCAGGAAGCAGCCCCTCCCCCGGTAGCGGAATTTTGCTGTAAAGCTTTCTTTGCCGCAGTGGCGTCAAATCAGCACTAAAAAGCGGGCTTTTAGGGTTGTTGAATATTTTCTGTTCCAACTGCTCGCGATGACTTTGCTGAAACGCGTCAAACCGTGCCTTGGTCACCTCGTAGCTATCAAGTCCATCTGGCCTGAGGAGCAACACCACAATCTTATTGGGGTCCGCAAAAGCAGCCTCGATGATCGTCCCCAGAACCGGGTCGGCATTGATTTTCTGCCTTTCAATTCGATGGGCCTGCTTCCCTTTCCAGAACTGCTGCGCTGGAAAAATGGTGATGCCTGCCTTATGAACCTCAATGAACATCCCTGACGTTGGAATGAGTGAATGCGCCTGGAACGGGGTCACCAGGGCTGGCATCAACGAAATCGATCGCTCGGGAACTTTTTTCCGCTCTGCAATCTCCGCCTGAATCCTGCTTATCGCGGCAGCAAGTTCCTGCCTCTTTTTCTCGAGCAGCGTTTTATTCTTTGCCAGCGTCGGATCGACCTGAGGTAGTTCCCGAGGCACGCGGGCCAGTTTATTTCTCGCTTCCTCCAGACGGTCCTCTGCTGCCTCAATCTGCTGTTCAATCCGTTCCAGACGACTGTGGGCAGCCCGGTTGGTGCGGTGCAGGCTACTGAGTTGCTTTTCCAGAGCGGTAATCTGTTGTTCTTGAGCCGCCACCTTTGCAAGTGCAGCATCTCGCTCGACCACCTCTGCCACCGGTTTGGTGTCAACCTGCTCAAGCACCACTGCCGTGATGATGAGAATGAGGTTTCCAATCACGCAGGCCAGAATGTCGAGAAAGGGAAAGAGCGAGACTTCCTGTTTCTTTTTTTCACGCCGGGCCATAGACCTTCCCTCCACTCACATGGCGAAAGTATACCGCAGCAACCAGACGGAGTGAAACTGCTCGCGGTCAGTTCAGATCAAACGCTCGGCGGAGCAACTGAACGGCCACCTCTCCCGCCTCGGCCATCACCAACACGTTGACCCGCACTTCACTGGTGCTAATCAGGTCGATATTAATCCCTGCCTGGGCGAGAGGCGCGAACAGGCGGTCGGCAACACCCGCATGGCTGCGGATGCCAACACCGGTAAGGGAGAGTTTTGCAACATGCGGGACGTCAGAAACCGATGCGTTACGCGAGGCGGCAATCTCTCGTGCCACCCGGTTGGCCTCCTCGCGATCGGCCCCAGGCACCGTGAAGGAAAGCTCTGCCCGTCCTCCCCGGGGAAAACTCTGCACAATCATGTCAACACACAGGCCAGCCCGCCCGACCTCCGCAAAGACGTCCGCAGCCACACCCGGCGTATCGGGAAGGTCAACAAATGTCACCAAGGCCTGTGACGCATCGAGCTGGCAGTCTTCGATGGCAAGGTCTTCCATGCCCTCAAGCCGCCGCACAACCTCAAGCGGATCGGACTTCTCAACGGGTGGCATCCCTCCTGCTAACGCCCCGCCATCAGCCTGTTCTAGGCCGAAGGCAGCATGGGCTGCCGCGACAGCCCGGGCTGCTTCTCCGCGGTCAACAAGAACAGAAATCTTGATTTCACTCGTGGTGATCATGTGGACGTTAATGCCCGCACCAGAAATGGCGGCGAACATCGTGCCGGCAACACCCTCCGCAGTGGCCATTCCCAGGCCCACAACAGAAACCTTCGCGACGTTGGGGTCGTGTGTGATCTTTGCCGCCCCCAGTTGACCGCCGATCTCATGGGTCACCGCCAAAGCTGCGGCGAGGTCCTGTTCCTGAACGGTGAAGGAGATATCAGCAGTGCCCCCCTGCCCCACGTTTTGAATAATCATGTCGACGGCTATGCCATCGGTTGC